>NZ_JAMZMM010000001.1:52079-56772 GCF_024178385.1 Limnofasciculus baicalensis BBK-W-15
AATAGCCCTAACTCCGATAACTCGAACAATACTGCCAATACTGGTAGTAGTAATAGTACTAGCGATAGCCCTAACTCCGATAACTCAAATAATACTGCCAATACTGGTAGTAGTAATACGAACACCAATACTGAGAATACCAGTCAAACAGATAAAGGGAATACAAATACAGATACAGTAAACCCATTACCCAGTACAGAAGTCAACCAAGAGTCAGTAGCAAAAAAACAAGAAGAAGAACAAAACCTGGGTGTATCACCTAATCAAAATGGACTTAAAAACGATCAAATATATCAGATAGAAACAGCATTTACAAAAGAATTTGATGACTATTTTCAGCGATCGTTAAAAACAACAATTCACAGCCAAGAGGATGTTCAACATCAAACCAGTGAAATTGAAAAAATTACAGGAATCAAAACAGCAGTGATTTACGTCAATTTCACTCCGACTTCTACAAAAGTATCAGAAACGAAATGTCAAACTAAATTACCATCACCCCAAATAGATAGACGGTTTGGCTATCAAATCCCTGCACCATCACAGGGGAGTTGCGCAACAGTAGATAGCGATGAGTTAGAAATTGTTATGATTACCGGAGATGGAGAAACAATTCGGCGGCGAATTCCTGAAGCGAATCGTGCTAAAGTCTTGGCTAAGACTCGTGAATTTCAGCAAGCCATCAACAATCCCCAAACAATACCCGCGAATTATCTAAAATCATCTCAACAACTTTATCAATGGCTAATACAACCCTTAGAAGAGGATTTAGAAGCAGGGAAGATTAAGAGTCTGATCTTTGCAATGGATACAGGATTGCGCTCTCTACCCATTGCAGCACTTCATGATGGAAATGAGTTTTTAATCGAGCGTTATAGCGTCAGCTTGATACCTAGCCTCAGTTTAATATCTTTACCCTATAGAGATATTAGATCCCAGCAGATTCTCGCCATGGGATCGTCACAATTTACCGATCAAACCGCTTTACCTTGGGTTCCTGTAGAATTAGCAATAATTTTAGAACAATTTGGCAAAGGAAAGTCTTTTCTTAACGAAGGTTTCACACTTCATAATTTACAAAATCAACTACATCAGGGAAGATTTGCGATTGTTCATTTGGCAACTCATGCCGAATTCCAACCGGGAAATCCTAATAATTCCTATATTCAGTTATGGGATCGCAAACTGCGGCTTAATGAAATACAAGATTTGGAATTATCCCAGAGAGGAGTAGATTTGTTAGTTTTAAGTGCTTGTCGAACAGCATTAGGAGATCCCCAAGCAGAATTAGGCTTTGCTGGATCTGCATTGGCAGCAGGAGTTGACTCGACTCTAGCCACTCTCTGGTATATTAGCGATCGCGGCGCATTAGGACTCACAACAGAATTTTACTATCAATTAAGTCAGGCTCCGACAAAAAGTGAGGCATTAAGAAAGGCACAAGTCGCCATGCTTCATAGTAATTTACGCATTACTAATCATCAATTATATAGCTCTGACAAAGAAGTTTCCTTACCACTAGAAGTTGCTAAGTTGAGGAATATTAACCTCTCTCATCCTTATTATTGGGCAGGTTTCACCTTAGTGGGTAATCCTTGGTAAGTTATTTGTTGTTAGTTGTTGGTTGTTAGTTGTTGGTTGTTTGTTGTTTGTTATCGCAGTCGCCAGGGCGGTTAAGACTGAGATCTTGCACCATTGTTAATAACCCTGAAAATCCGCCAGAGAATAAATTCTCTGTCTCATAGCTAATGTCGGGTTATTAAGAGTGGTGCAAAATCTGAGTACAGAAAAACCCTTGAAGAAACCCAGTTTCTTGAAGAAACCGGGTTTCTTGAGTATACTTCCTCTATCGAAACATACTGCTCACGGAACTATCTTCATGAATCCGCCAAATTGTTTCTCCCAGTAAATTAGCAACAGAAAGCATCGTCAATTGTGGAAAGCGGTTTTCTTCAGCAACGGGGATAGTATTAGTGACAATCACCTCTTCAAATACCCCGCTCGATAGGCGCTCTACTGCTGGCGGCGAAAAAACCGCATGGGTAGCGCAAGCATAGACTTGATTAGCACCTGCTTTGCGGAGTATTTTTGCTCCTTCAGAAATCGTACCAGCGGTATCGATCATATCGTCCACTAATACAGCAGTTTTGCCCTTAACATCCCCAATGACATTCATCACCTCTGCTACATTGTGCGCTTGTCGTCGTTTATCGATAATTGCTAAAGGAGCATCATTTAATTTTTTCGCAAATGCCCTAGCTCTGGCAACACCACCGACATCTGGTGAAACCACCACCAAATCCGGGAGTTGCTTCCGAGCCAGGTAGTCTAGTAAAACTGGGGAACCGTAAACATGATCCAAAGGAATATCAAAATAGCCCTGAATTTGGGCAGAATGTAAATCCATTGCCAAAACCCGATCCGCACCTGCTTCGGTAATCAGGTTAGCAACCAGTTTGGCTGTAATCGACTCGCGCCCCGCTGTCTTGCGATCTGCTCTAGCATAACCGTAGTAGGGGATCACTGCCGTAATTTGCCGCGCCGATGCCCGACGACAGGCATCGATCATAATCATTAATTCCATCAAGTGATCGTTTACCGGGTGACAGGTTGGCTGAATCAGGTAAACGTCACAACCCCGAATGGATTCTTGAATTTGGACGTATAACTCTCCATCCGCAAACCGCTTGCGCACCATCGGTCCCAAATCCATGCCCAGATAACGAGCCACTTCCAGAGACAGTGGGGCATTAGCAGTACCAGAAAACAGTCGGAGACGATTATTGTCCGCAATCAGCGGCAGCATAGGCTGAAACGTTAAAGTTGCAGAACGGCTCACAGAAAACCCTCGAAGCTTATTTCATCGCAATCTTAGCATTCTCAGATATAATCATTTGTAACAATTATTGGAAATTAACGATCGCCGAAAGACTAAGACTTCATCCTGGTGACAAGATCGAAGTTGCCTCAAACCTTACCAATTGACAAGTTTATTCCTCTTTGACTTAATTTAACTTGTTTAAATTTATTTAACTTTTTGATCGGAAAATTAATAAAACTACAAGGGGAAAACTCCACAGAAGATTCTCCAGTGGCAGTTATTAATTTTGAGATTTTACTTAAAAGTAAAAAAAAGCAACTATTTATTTTTAATCGTGTTAGAATCAAATATTTTGCCAAAACAAAATGGAGCGAGAGACTCCCTCAGAAACCCGGTTTCTCAAAGAGACTCCCTCAGAAACCCGGTTTCTCAAAGAAACCGGGTTTCTAGATTTGGGAAGGAGTAAGCAATAAGTTAAAATACATATTCAGGGAAATATGATAAGATTTACCTAATTCAAAGCTCAAAGTCCTCAAAAACACCAATAGATTGACTACAAGCTCACCCTTCAGGATAGTCTAAAGAGAAGCTTGCATCAGGAACCTAGCTCCTAACTGCAAGATTAAACTTGGTGCTACACTTCCAGATAAAAAATACTATTGAAACCCCATGGAACCAGCAATTGCCTCCGGAACTATTCTGCAAAATCGCTACCACTTGATCAGAGTACTCGGTCAAGGAGGATTTGCCCGGACTTACCTAGCAGAAGATCTCAATCGATTTAATGAACCCTGTGCCCTCAAGGAATTGATACCGCCTTATAGCGAAAGTTCTGGTATAGAGAAATCCAAGGAACTCTTTCAGCGAGAGGCAACCACACTCTATCAGATCAAACACCCCCAAGTGCCGGAGTTTCGCGCTACCTTCGAGCAAGACGGGCGGCTGTTTTTAGTGCAAGACTATGTAGAAGGCAAAACCTATCGGGAACTCCTCAACGAAAGGCTGGGCCAACTGAATCGCAATCAGCCTGCGTCTTCAACGAGCAACCAAGTCTTCTCAGAAGCAGAGGTTAGGCAGCTATTGCTACAGTTGTTGCCAGTATTAGAGCATATCCACAGCAAAGGGATTATTCACCGAGATATTACTCCAGATAACATTATTTTACGCAACAGAGACAAAACACCTGTCCTGATTGACTTTGGCGTGGTAAAGGAATTGGCAACCCGTTTTCAATCTCCAGACTTGGGTTCCCCAGCGACAACCGTTGGCAAACTAGGTTATGCCCCCAGCGAACAAATCCAAACTGGAAGAGCTTATCCTAGTAGCGATCTCTATTCCTTAGCCGTATCAGCAGTTGTCCTCCTGACTGGCAAAGAGCCACAGGAACTTTTAGATAACTCTCAGCTTACCTGGAACTGGCGACAGTGGGCGAGTGTAAGTGAAGAGCTTGCCAGGGTTCTAGATCGCATGTTAAGTCATCGACCGGGCGATCGCTATCCCTTAGCGATGGATGTCTTGCAAGCATTGCAGTCCCCTACCCCTTCTTCGCCATCGCCAGACTCCAATCAGTCACGGATGGCTACTGTTGCGGTTGGCCGCCGCCCTGAGCCTCAAACTACTAGTTCCAGAAGTGCCTCTGCACCAGTAATTAACTCAGCAACTAATAACTCGAATTCCCAAAATGCTGCGGGAAATTTAGCTATTGGCGCAGTGCTAGCATTATTTGTGGGATTGGCTTCTTGGGCTATTGTTAGTTCGATTAAAAATACACTATCCCCTCAACCTGATCCGACAATTGCAGAATCGCCATCCCCATTACCAACTCCCACACCATCCCCATCTCCATCTCCCACACCAACTAAACCAGATACA
>NZ_JAMZMM010000195.1 GCF_024178385.1 Limnofasciculus baicalensis BBK-W-15
GGGAATGGGGAATGGGGGAGGAGGAGGAAAAGGCTTTTGCCTCTAACCTGTAACTTCTAAGCTTTGAACAAATCGGGAATTTTTATAATCATGAGGGAAAAATAGGATAAGTTTAGGGTGGGGCGATCGCGTAATTCTCGATAAATCGCTTGATTGGGTAGTGTGACTCTTTCCACCACCCACGCATTATCCAAAAGCTGATGGCGATGCAGCACCTGCCATACTTGTTCGTAAACTGAACTTACTTTCATTAAGACTATGACATCTGCCCACTTTATAATTGTTTCCAATTCTTCCATATTATAAAGAGCAGGAAGGACAACAAGGCGATCCCCACGGATAGTTAATGGTAATCCAAGGGCTGCTGCTGCTGCCATTGGCGAAGAGACTCCTGGAATCGTTTCTACTACGGCATTTGGCTGTAATTGTTGCAGGGTTTGCGCCAAATAGTTAAAGGTGCTGTAAAAACTAACATCTCCTTCGCAAACAAAGGCTACATCTTGTCCTAATTTCAGATAATACCAAACCTGTTGGGCGGCTTTGAGCCAAGCTGCCATCAGGATATCAGTATCCTGAACATAAGGAAAGGTTAATGGTAGTTGCACCTGCTCTTCCCTTAGCCATTGTGCCACAATCTCTTGCGCAAACCCATGTTTGCCACCAATCCCAGCGGGGAAGGCTACTACAGGGGATTGTTTGAGGATACGCAGCCCTTTGAGGGTGAGGGATTCTGGATCTCCAGGTCCGACACCGATACCATAAAGTGTGGCCATAAGAGGTTAGAGATGAAACTACTAAGTGCTGCGGTTGGAAATGATAGCATAAAATGGATCTCCAGTACTAATTCCTAGTATCTGGAGAAAACTGGGAATAGAGGAAAGATGAGTAATTACTTCTGCGGGAGTGAATCCGCTGACAGATTTAAAGTAACCTTTGACGAGTGCCACCCGACTGGTTTCTGTGCCATCTCGCCAAGCTGCGATCGCTTTTTGGTAAAACATGCGGTTGGAAAAGCTGATAATGGCGATACCACCGGGTTTGAGGATGCGGTGAATTTCGGAAAATATGGCATCGGGATATTGTAAGTATTGCACGGAAACGCAGATGAGGACAGCATCAAAGTCTTCATCTGGTAGGGGTAATTTGGGATTTTTATTCAGATCTTGTGTAAAGTAACGATGGAATCTCCGATTGCGGGCTAATTCCTCTGGATTCATCCCGTGTCCTTCCACATGAGCAAATTCTATCTCTTCTGGTAAGTGGGAAATATGACTGCTCATCAGATCTAGAATACGACTATTGGGCTGGAGGCGATCGCGATATAGTTGAGTTAGTTGTTGGATAAACCCTTCATCGACATGGGTGACGAAGCGGGGGATGGCGTAAAAGAGGGTGTCGTCAGTATCGTCTAGTTTAGTCCGTTGTTCGGGTCGCAGCAGCATTATCGTAAACTGAGATTAAGGATCTAATCTCAGTTTACGGAATAATTACAAAATGTTAAGCTCCTGAGTTGGGTTTAAGTACTGTGGGAGCGGATAGCCAATACTTTCTCCCTCTGCGGTAGAAGATAATCTATTTCTTTGTGTCTTAGTGGTTTATCAAATAGTTATTCTTCCAGCGCCAAGAGGCTTTAGCCTTTATGTTTCATCGATAATTGGGTATAATTGCTTTTGCTCCTGACTGTGTTTTACAGTAGGGGTTTTATTTACTCCCTTAATTTCCAAACCAACCCAAATCGGCCAGAAAATGATAACCCAAAGGTTAATTAATTGCATTTTAGTTTGTTCCGATTCTATAGGTTTAAAGTTACGGGTTAGATATGACACAAAAGACTTATAGCAAACCCAGCCTGAGAAAAGGTAGGCGCTGATTGAATATGTCAATACTACCATCATCATAAAGCTCTCCCTGCACTATCTTATCTATGATTAATTTCTATCGCCAGCCCCTGACTCATTCACTTTGCAAAGTGAATGCTATTAGTTTTGGTTTTTTCCCTACTTGGGATTTACCCAGTCATAGCCCTCAGTTATAATCCTCATCCTAAATCCGGGTTATTCGCCCCTTTGATGATGCGGCGGTTGAAACCGCTACTACACAAACGAAGTCTGCCTCCGCAGACTAAAAGATAAAAGGGGTATTCAAGCCGGATTTGGTATCAATCAGAGTCTTTCGCGTGACTAGGATCATCTACTACTAACTCAGGTTGCTACTTATAAGACGCGACACCATAAAAACTCTTTTATTTGATATAAGTAGCCCCTTTCCCTTTTAATGGCAAGGTTTAGGGAACAAACAAGGTTTGTTGAAAACCCCTCAGTTGGAATACTTTTGATATCTTATAAACGAATGGCACTTATGTCAATAAATTTTTCATGAAGATATTTTCGATATTTTCTATTTTTCTTCAACGAAACTGTCACAATACTTCACCGAAACTTTACCTAAATTTACCGAAACCTACAAACCGACGGATTTATAGCTAGGGGCTAGAGGCTTTCTTGCTAGGGGCTAGGGGAAGAAGAGAATAGAATCAATTCCAGCAATTCAGAGTGTCTTAACCGACGAAAGCGACTGCTATGTCTGTTGTGGTGGTAATATAGCGTAGGATCAGATTAAAGTCTTTACGGAGAAAAGCCAATTGTTTGAGCCATGTATTGGAAGCTACAATCGCATTTTCTTCCTCCTGACGTGCCTCAGCAATTTTCTGCTCAATCTCGTTGTATATTTGTCCTTCAAATTCCCGCAGTTGGAGCTTGATCTGATATTCTAGGTGTTTGGCGATACCATTAAACTGGCTGGTAATCTCACTAAGATTCATGGTGGAATCTTCATATAGATGATAGCTAATTGTTTTGGGCAGAGTCACTAGCCGCCAAGGTTTTAACTGGAAGTCTAAAAATTTACCCACCATTTGGGGAGAGTGCTGACTTTCTGGTATTTTTTCTCTTCCTAAACTTGTTAGATTAACTCCGGCTGTCTTCCCAATCTCGTTAAGCCAATTAATTTGAGCTTGAATTCGCTGACTATCCAGATTCGCCCCGACATTTTGGGCTGATTTAATATTATATTGGGAAGCGATAAAGATTTGGACTAAGTTACTTTGCACGAGTTGTTCAATCTGTTGTTTTATTGAAGCGACAGATTGGCTAACAGCGGCTACTATTTTTTCTCCCGCTTCCTGATAATACTTCTCAATATTAAAGTGAGCATGTTGATTAAGTTGCTCGAAATCTGTATCGCTTCCCACTGAGGTAGCCAAGATTATCCCTTCTTTAGCAATAGCTGAGGACATTTTCAGGATTATACCCTGAATTTTAGTACGGAAGCGATCGCGCTCTTTGGTTACTGTGCGAGATAAACGAGTCAGGATTTCCCAAAACGCCGAATCTTGGTGCGAGTTACTTCTGATACTCAACTGGGCTTCATCAAGACAGCCTAATGCAATGCGGATTGGTGTATCGAAACGGGTGAGATAGCCTCGGTATTTGACAAAGATATTGATTTTTTCGATAAAAGTGGCAAAACGGCTGACTTCAATCAGAAAGTCATCCTTTGTATCTATTCCTTCATAGTAGTCTTTGCCATCAATAAAACAAATCGGGAATTCATCTAAACTATAAGGATGAAGAGCCTCAGCCAGACTATGACGATAATTAATAATTTTTTGCTCATCATCTCCCGCTTCATCAGACATTTTATTGATGACTAACATCATCTTCCAGCGATAGCCCTTTTCATAGGCTAACTGCTTAAAATTTGCTACTGTAATGGAGTCAAACAGCATAGAAGTCAGACAGAAAACCAGTAAATCAGATTTTGCGATCGCATTATAGGTAATATCATCATGATCCTGCCGCTCCGTAAAAAGTCCCGGTGTATCAATTAATTTAATTCCATTCCAATCATAATCAGTCGTTTTATCAGTAGTCAAATCAGAATCAATGGCAATATCTCGCCGCCCAGTAAGAGCAGAAATTATTGTAGATTTTCCCGCACTATACTGTCCGATAAAAGCGACTGACAAAAGTCCGCTATCGTGATACAATCGTAATTCATTGCGCATTCTTTGTCGAATCGATAATAGTTTCTTACTATTATTTTGAGCCAGTAATTTATCAAGTTTTATACAATTATTTGTAAATCTTTTCCCGACAGCAGCGGCTTCAAATTTTGGGTTATCTGGCATCATAATAGGGAGTGGGGAGTGGGTTTTTTGGAGTGGGTTTTTTGGAGTGGGGAGTGGGGACAATTTGCGGTAGGGGCGTTAGCATTTGGGCGATAACTTTTGTTGTTTAACCAGAATTTGACTATCCAAATGCTTCGCCCTGAATGGGGAATGGGGAGTGAAACTATTCTTTACTTCATCCTTAATATTTCATACTTCATCCTTCATCCTTCATCCTTAATATTTCATACTTCATACTTCATCCTTCATACTTCATACTTCATCCTTCCTCTTATTGAATTCGATGAATAGAAACATCTTCTTGAAGAATGCGATTAATCTCAGATAGAGACATTTTCGATTGTACTTCAAACTTAGTTTCAATATCAATCGAAGAGCCAAAATCCCGTTTAATTTTAGTAATCGTTTTATTAATTACCGATTCCGTTAACGGTTCATATTTACCCAAACACCAATCCACAATTCGCTTGCTATAAAATAGATTCAGACTATGTGCCGTTGTCTCTAACTTCTTTTTGGGAGTGACAAACTGGGGAGCCAGGGCTTCTAATCCTTCAATTAGAATCTCAAAGTAGTTATTACTACTCACCGCAGCATTCCGATAATAGTCACCAAAACTTACTTTAGCTTTATGCAGGATCATTTCCTGGCTTTTTTGGATTTGAGGGACTAATAATTTGGAGACTCTTTGTACGGCAAAACGACGTTTTTCTTCACGGGTTTTGGCAATACTAATAATACTGTTGATCAGAAATGCGCCCATCATAATCGTCTTATTTACAGGCGGGGAGAAAGTTGTCACTACTGTTTGAGATTGTTTCAATAAAGTTGCTGCAATTTCCTGAAAATCTCGGCTGTAAAAATTGGCATCATCTCCTGTTAAACTAAAGCTTAATCCGCTTAGTTTAGAGATAATATTTAATTCATTCCCAACTTCTTCTAGTGCCTCTCTCACATCAAGATCGAATTTTTGTACTGTTTGGGTATAGGCATTATGGATACGTTGTTCAAATTGCATACTTTGGAGTTTTCTCTGCCAATTTCGCTTCAAACTCTCTTCGGTGAAGTTCCAATTATCTTCAGCAAAGTAAGGTAAAGCATTGAGAAGATCTTGAAAAATTGATAAAATTTGTTGTTGTAGAGATTCCCAACGATCTTTCCCAGCAACTTGAATTTTAGAATAGAGATTCTGTCGCTGATTTTTGAGGGTATCGATTAATTGTTGGTATACTTTTAGATGTTGAGTCGCCCATTTTTGAGGATGTTCGATAGCACCAACAGTTGAACCGAGTAAGGTTTGCGATCGCCTAATTCTACCATGCTTAACCAAAGACTCGCGGATCGAGTCAAGAAAATCCTCTATGCGACTTGCCTTAAAGAGTTTATCTTGATTAGCAATATGTTCGGGTTCCCTTGCCATCAGCCCGGAGAGGATCATCACGGGAATAATATCAAAATAATCGTTAGCATAATGCTCTTTAGCATAACGACGAATACGTTCAATATGTCCGCCAATACCACTATTTCCCTCCATGGCAAATAGTTTGCTCGGCTCTCTTAAGAAATTCTCTAACCTGCGATGATCTCTCAGGTTATGTTTGATATTAAGTAAAATAATCAGGGGTTTTGCTTGTGCTTTTAACCGCTGCAAAAATTCAAACTCGGTTTCTTGGATACTATCGTTAGTAACGAGATAACAAATAATATCGGATTCTTCAATAACACCTTGGACAATTTCCTCATCGGTTTTGCCTCCCGGTGCGCCGATTCCTGGAGTATCGATAATCCGAATATTTTTCCACTCATACACTCTATTATACCGAGTTGTCCGTTGTCCACCTGTCCCAATTGCATCCCAACCACTTCCTGTAATAATAGCGTGGAGGGTACTTTTTCCGACTTTAGTTTTACCGATAAAAGCAATACTAAAATGATTGAGAGCGCGTTGTTTGGCTTGGAGAGAATTCCGAACAATCTCAATTTCTTTGCCGATTTCTTGGCTAAGTGCTTGCTTGGTTGTTTCCAGTTGTTTGATAACTTCTTTCTCAGTAGTCGTCTGCGCCCTACTACTGGTTTTATTCTGGATGTCTGTCAAGGTACTTTGGATGGTTTTTTCCAAATTAGCCAGTGTTGCGCTAGTCTCTTGCAGAGCGACTTCGGCTAGTTTATAATCTTCAAGTGCGATCGCGCTACATTGAAGAATAGCATTTTCGTACTCCGGTCCCGATAATAAAATTTCCCGTTGCAGTTTGGCAATTTGTGCCCCGACAGGTTGGGGCGATAACTCAGCCAACTTACTTACCAATGCCCGTGATAAAAGCGATTCAGCCCCTCTCAGTAACAGAGCTGGCAGGGAAAGTTTAGCTTTATCGCCCTCATCGTTAATTGCGGAATTTACACTCAAACGTGCGGTTTCGGCAATTTTTTGCTGAATGTCTCCAATCCGCCAATGCCAAATCTGTGCTACCGTCTCAACCATTTCTCTTTCTAAGGGCGAAAAGAAGCCATCAGCATGAGCGAGGGCTAAAATTTGCTGCATCGCTTCATTTTGCTCTTCTATCGGCACTCGACTGGCGACATCCTCCAGGGAAAGTCTATTTTCGTCTTGGGTGAGAATTTTCTCCATCTCAGCGATGGTGTAGTCTCCCACTTCGGTTTGAGTGGCGATTTCCTGCAATGCTTGGGAGGTTTTGCAATGAATCTGTTGCTCCGCACAAACGATATGTGCGATGAGGAGGAAGGTGTAGTCGAGTTGTGTGTCAGAGGTAGTGGTAGCGTTGGGCATTTTTACTATCTGGCAAATGCGGGATGATAGGGGAACCATTATTTAGCAAAGCATAAATTGTTCTCCTATAGACTTCTTAGTTTAACCATCCTTAACCGGAATGCTGGCAGTAGTAAAATTAGCCAATCGGGTTGGAAAACAAAGCTGTGATTTTCACGCAACCACCGTCTATTGCTTCAATTTCCAACTTATATCCTTCCAATAAACCCAACAAACCAGATTTGAGCATCAGGATAGCGAGCGAGTAATATGTCTGAGGCGGTGAGGCTATCTTTAGCCACTTCAAAAGCACCAGTCTCAATGTCGATCGCCACAATCCTACCACGATTGCCCGCTTCAACTTGCGATCGCACTTGGGATTCGTAGATTTCTTTACCACGTCTGACAAATTCTTCTTTGCTGTAGCGGCGTTCCCTTACTGCCATAGTGTCTCCCATATCTGCTTTACTATGCGATCGAGCATTCCCTATTCATTTTATCATCCAACGTATTAGTTTTGGAGGTTTGCCGTGGAAGATTAATTATTTAATTAACCACTAAGACACTAAGGCACGAAGGAAGAGATAAGGATACCAACGATGAGGAGAATATGAAGGCGTTTCATCTAAGTTATTCCAGTATTGACTGGGTTTTATAGTTTGTCTATCTTATCTTATAATACTTTAAAGGTAAAGAACTCGGATAGCTAATGGCTAATTTTATTCCCTATTTGTTTGGCAATAAATAATACTCTACTCCCCACTCCAAAAAACCCACTCGCCCTCACAACGCCAGGGCTGTTTCATTCTCAAATTTTACGACAGATTGAAATCTGTCGCTACACAGACAAAACCTGCCTTCGCAGGTTAGCAAGTTTTGCATTAGCTTATTAACAAATAAGTTGAACCGCCGAAGGGCGGTTTAGCCTGTGTAGCAACAGGTTTTAACCTGTTGCTGTGGGAGAATGAAACAGCCCTGCTTACAACGCGGCAACAAGAATCCTCATCAAGGGTTCTAAATCTGTTGGTACGCGATATAGAGTTAATTCTTGGATAACTAATTTATCTTGACGATGTAGAATGCCAAATTGCCAAATTGTACCAGTTGAAACAGCCCCAATTAGTTGTGGTTGTGCCTCCAATGATGTTGATTTTTCCCATTTATCAAGTGCAATAAGTTGAACAGCCATTTGCGTGAAACCATTGGTTAAGTCTTCATGTTTTGCTTCTATTACTAATAGGTTGATCTTGGTTTTGAGTAAATAATCTAATTCCCCTTGCAGTCTATCGCTAACTTTGAGTGGATACTCAATCCGCAACTGCGCTCGTGTATAGTGGATTAAATCTGCCATGAGCGGTGCAATCAACATCTCGCGACGGGATTGCTTGTTAGTTAAATCGAGGTAGGGTAAGATTTCTTCAATTTGCGATCGCTTTTCTACTAATCTATCTAATTCACCTTCATATTGAGGTAAATCTACTAGGGTACGCTCCAGTGAATAGCCATATTCTCCTAAAACTTCATCGGTGGGAGCTTTCAGTTTGCTGATTTCACTAAATATGTAACTGCGATTGGGATCTAAGATGGGCATATCAGTAAATTATTGGTAATTTAAGGGCTAATTGCTAATCGTCGCTGATAAAAAGGTGTAAATAGTAATTTATTTTTATAGATTATCACGACTTACGCAGCGACGCTATTCATAGTTTGGATGGTGCGCTAGCTTTCGCATAACGCACCCTACAGATGGAGGCTCATAGTTTGGGTGGTGCGTTAGCTTTCGCATAACGCACCCTACAAATGTAGGCTTTGCGTAAATACTCATCCTAAAATCTAAAAGTAGTCCGCACTGTGCCAATTACCACGTCACCATTACTACTATTATGATTAGGTGCAGTCAGCCAGATAATTCCTGGTGTAATCGCTATCTTATCAGTTAATTGATATTGGTAGAAGGCTTCGAGATGGAGTGAGGTGCTTGAATCCTCAATTCCCAGATTTTCCAAACTATCGTCACTTTGAATAACTTTTGGCTCCATTCCAATAATTACTCCTGCCAAATTTCCCTTTTTGCCTAAATCTGGAAATGATAGGGTTAGCGCCCAATTCCAAATACTTGCATCTCCTTCATCAATAACTTTAGCTCCTGTATATCCCGCCCAACCGCCAATTGTAATCTGGGGATTAATTTGTACGGAAGTGGCTATCCCTAGGGAATTAGTGGCGACTGGTAAGCCTAACTTTTCAAATAGGTTTGCATTACTACTGCCTGTTTCCAAGTCTCGATTGTAGGCATTAACGTAAGTTAAACTAAGAGTAGTGCGATCGCTAGGTTGATATACGACTTGGGCTAATCCTCCGTAAGCACCGTTAAATAAACCTGCACCAGAGTTAGGATTGCTCGCATCACCCGCTAAATAAGCAACACTAACTTCTAATTTATCATTCAAAGTGTGAGTTACGCCCACACCCGCACCACTAACTAAATTGTAAATAGGCTGACGAGTGGCAAAACGAGAAATAGCACCACTGGCACCATCTCCATCCAGGTAAGGATTTAGGGTATTTACTAATTCATCCGCCTCTACTCCATGAGCGGCAATATTAATTTTGGTACGATTGTTGAGGGGGAAACTATAGAGAAGCTTATCAATGTTTAAGTCACTATCGCTATCGCCAGTAAAGGCTAATTCTCCTTCTGGAGTCTGGGTGCGACTTTCCAGCAAACCCAACCCTTCGGCTTGAAGTTGGGTTTCTAATAAATCTTTACCCGTGAAGCTGGTTTCTAAAGTTAAACGGGTACGATGACCTAAAATAGTAGTGTCACCAATATTATCATCTCCGGTAACAATCCCCGCCACGCCAATAATTGCTTCTCCCTCTAATGTAGTAGTAGTAGAAAATTGAGTTAATTCCAATTCCCTAGTGCGAGCAGTAATGGCATCCACATCACCTCGTACTAAAGATAATTCTAAAACAAAATCTTCAGTTAACTTTTCCAAAACCTTCAATTCAGGTGGTGGCGGTGCTTTTTCCCCTCGCGCCACCTGTAACTGAATCCCATCAAGAATGTGAAGTAACGCCGCTGCAAACTCATAACGAGTCATCCGACGATTGCCGCGAAAAGTGCGATAGCTTCGCTCGCCGTAGGCATCGCGATATCCTATAATTGCACCATATCTTTCCACTAGCGATCGCAAAGCCTCATAAGCCCAGTCACCAGGTTGTACATCCCGAAGTTGGGATACACTAGTCAATTGCTCTAAACTACTATCGTTATAGCCCTCAACTTGCTCTAGGATACTTGATTTTGGGTCTTCTGCGGCAATCGCCCCATTACAGAATAGCAGAAGTGCGATGCCGAAACCGGGCGGAGCCATTACGGGGCTAAATCGCCGTAAATTTTTCCTTATGTGACGAATTTCCATATACGAAGGCAATTACTGGTAATGAGGCGACCTTAATTATCTCATACTTGTTTGTAGTAGGCACTTCAGTGCCTAAATCTGCTATATTTATAAGCACTAAAGTGCTTACTACGAACCTGACATCCTGATGTAAGGGGAGCAGATTTTCGATGTCAGGATAAATCAATCCTTCACCCCTACAGCAGATTTTCGATATCAGGCATAAATTCCCTGAGAATAAGGCAAAATATAAAAAGCCCCTCTCATCCTATCGTAATATGGTCTGCTGCATTAATCCCAGTTGTCCCAAGCCTCAGAATCCGGATGGTATGAAATTTTGTCAGTCTTGTGGGGTGAAAATAATTCCGTTGCTGCGGAGTCATTATCGCATTATTAAGCCACTTGGTCGCGGGGGATTTGGTAAGACTTATGTGGGGGAAGATATTGATAAAATGAATGAACCCTGTGTGGTGAAACAATTTGCGCCGAATGTTCAAGGTAGTTGGGCGGTAAATAAGGCGGTGCAGTTGTTTCATCAGGAGGCGCAGCAGTTGCAAGATTTGGGTAGTCATCCTCAGATTCCTACTCTTTATGCTTATTTTGAGGAAGAGGGGTATATGTATTTGGTGCAGCAGTTTATTGATGGGGACGATTTATTAAAGGTTTTGGTAAAGGAGGGGGTTTGGGGGGACAGAGAGATTCGGAAATTGTTATTGAGTCTGTTACCTGTTTTACAGTTTATTCACTCTCGTAAGATAATTCACCGAGATGTTAAGCCTGATAATATTATTCGTGGCAGTAAGGGTGAATTGGTATTGATTGATTTTGGGGTATCGAAGCAATTGTCGGGAACCATAATGACGACAACTATGGGGACAACAATTGGTTCCCAAGGTTATGCAGCTTTGGAACAAATGGAGGGAGGTGAGGCATATCCCGCTAGCGATTTGTTTAGTTTGGGCGTGACTTGTTTTCATCTATTGAGTCAGAAGCATCCTTATAGTTTATGGATTAAATATGGGTATAGTTGGCTGGGGAATTGGCGACAACATTTGCCGAATCCGGTGAGTGATGATTTGGGGCGGGTTTTGGATAAGTTGTTGGTAGAAGATGTGGAGCAGCGGTATCAATCGGTGGATGAGGTTTTACATGATTTGCAGCCACCACCATCTCCTCCTCCTCAGCCTTCTGTTACCCTAGCATCTCCTCCTCCTCAGCCTTCTGTTACCCTA
>NZ_JAMZMM010000196.1 GCF_024178385.1 Limnofasciculus baicalensis BBK-W-15
CTGCTCCCCTGCTCCCCTGCCCCCCTGCCATTTATGAAGACTCTATAAAACATACTAAATCCTCTTGCTGATAGGCAGGAAGATCGCATATTATAAAAAGTGTAATACAAGTTATACGCTTGTCTTACAGTTTGACCGTCGTGCATCTTGAATTGTCCTGCATCCCAGAAGAAGCAAAGCCTTGGACTAGCGATCGCTTAGTCTAAGCTGTGATTCTTCTCAAGATTGGACACCACCAGGGTTATCTATCGTTTCAGGGAATCTATCGTTGGCGCTTCAATCTCATTCGTCCTGAATGTGGTGTGTGTTTTAGGTACTAAAAATACTATGAATTTCTCCAAATCAGAAAACAAATCAACCCATCTGACTTCCACTTCTACTGATACTCTATCTCGCGAGGAAGTGCAAAAATTTGATCTTGAGAATAAACTCGCAGAATTAGCAATTCCCCTCGCCCAAGCATGGAAAGATAATCATCCCAATGCACAACCAGCTTCTGAAGCAGATTTAGATGCTTGCATTTTAGCTGTAGCAATTGAAATGGCGATCGGAGGGGAAGCTGTTGGCGGTCCTATTGGGGCGTTAATTGCTAATGGTGGTGGAGTTTCAGCGGCTACAGTAGCTTGTAGACGTGTGCTTTAAAAAGTTTTTGGTTTTTAGTTTTGTTAGCGCAGCGGTAAGCAGTTTGTTTCGTTAGCGCAGCGGCAAGCAGTCTATTTTTAGTTTTGAATTAAAACTTTTAACTGAGAATAGCTTCAAAGGGAAAAGGGAATAGAACAAGGATCGGATGAGGAATAATATAACATTCGATTTAGATTGTCGCCTCTAATCTTTAGGCTCTAACCTCTAGCCTATCTAGTATCACTTCAAGGACATTGTTTCATGACCCCTCAATTAGATCCACTCAAAACTTACACCAATAAATCCAATGAACAAGGGAAAGATTCCCTCAATACTGGAAACTCAAATAGTGTAACACATTATCCTAACCGTCAAAATCAACTATCTCCCGTGTCACCCCAAATAATTGGGAATATTACACCCTTGCCACCTAATGTGATGTGGCGTTCTCTACCCTACAGTAAAACCGCCCAAACCCAACTGAAAAGCACTTCTCTACGGACTCAATTATTGCGCACGATTCTACCAGGAGTTTTGCTGCCCCTAGGATTAGCTGGATTAGTCAGCTATAGCATTGTTTCTGCTAAAAGCCAAGAGCAAACAATACAGCTATTAAATAATGAAGCATTCCTTGCCAGTGATGTGGTGAATGAATTACTCCAAGAAGCTGAAAAAATACCCGCCACTATCGCGAGAAATCCGTTAGTTATTAATACTGCTCGTGCCAGTGCCGCTGCAGCTAAAACAGCTAACCTGCCAAGTTTACCAATTGAACAGGTTGAACAGGCTTTCGCCACTACCAAGGTACTACAACCAGATAACGGGCTGAATGAATATCTCAAAAAAACGGCAGAAATATCTGAATTTGCTGAATTATTTTTTACAGAAAAGAATGGCTTTAATATAGCTTACAGTAATCCTACCTCTGATTTCGTCCAACGGGATGAAAAATGGTGGCAAAATGCCAAGGCAGATACCAACTCTCAGTTTATCGAACCGACATTTGATAAATCTGCTAATACCTTTGGGATTGAACTGAGCAAAGCCATCGTCGATCCAAATTCTGGTGAATTTCTCGGTGTTGTCAAAGGCGTATTACCTGCTAAAGCTTTCGGTTTGGTATTAAATAATATCCTTGAAAAGTTAAAAGTTGGGGAATCTCAAGCCGTACAGATATTATCAATAAACTCAGATAATAGCGTAACTGTCATCAACACAATTGGGGATGATAATACTAACAATAAACAAACCCTAATCGGGGGGACAAACGTTGCGGAAGCTGTGAAGAGTTTGATGGCAAGTACTCAATCGCAGAATCCCGGCAACGATCGATCTCTGAAGGGATTGAATATTACATCAATTACGTCTAAGTCAGGGGAGCAATTACTCAGTGCTAAATTGGAGCATGAAGGTAGAAGTTACCTCCTCCTTACAGTGCCCAAAACCAACTGGGTTGTGGCAGTTTCTATAGAAGTAAGCGAACTAAAAGCTACTAGCAGACAAGCAGGATTAACATTCTCCTTGGCATTCCTACTTTTAGGAGGAGTTATTACTGGAGCAATTTTATTTTTAGCACGTCGGTTAGCTACCCCGCTGAAGGAGTTATCGAATACCGCAGAACAAGTAATTGCTGGCAACCTAAATGTCCAAGCCCAAGCAATTGGCCCTACTGAAACTCAAGTCTTAGCTCAAGTATTTAATAACCTAGTAACCGGAGTCAAAGGGTTATTGCAGCAACAAACTGTACAAACTGAACAAGCTGAGTTATTTGCTGAGTTATCTGCCTCCCGTATTCGTAGCGACATAGATTTAGAGGATCTATTTCAGCAAGCTGTGCAAGGCGCGTTGCGAACCCTTAATGCAGATCGAATTGTGATCTATCGTTTCTATCCAGATGGGCGCGGACACATTTCAACTGAAGCTGTAGCTCCGGGATTCCCTCGTGCTTTGGGAGATAAAATTGAAGATGCCTGTATTGGGCAACATCTGATTGAAGCTTACCGCAAAGGGCGAGTAGTTCCCACCAATAATGTTTACGAGGCGGGGTTTCATCCAGATCACTTTAGGTTAATGGAGCGACTACAAATTAAGGCTAATTTGGTTACCCCAATTCTCAAAAATGAGCAACTATATGGTTTACTAATTGCCCATCACTGCGATGAACCTCATAGTTGGCAGCAGTCGGAAATTGATTTCCTCAGAAAGTTAGCAATTCAACTCGGACTATCTTTAGATCGTTTAAACTTTGTGATTCAGAAAGATGGGGAAACTGAAAGGGCGCAGCAACTCAATGAAATTACCTCAAATATCCGGGAAGCTGCGACTTCTGAAGAAATCTACAATGCGGCAGTTACAGGTATTCGCAAAACCCTGAAAACGGATCGCGCAATTGTTTATTTATTTGATCAGAATTGGCAAGGCAGCATTCTAGCAGAATCGGTGGCTGAAGGTTGGCCGGAAGCTTTGGGAGCAAAAATTGCCGATCCTTGTTTTGCCGATCAATATGCGGATAAATACAAGCGGGGGCGCGTTAAAGCCACAGAAAATATTTACGATGCTGGATTAACTAAATGTCACCTGAGTCAACTCGAACCCTTTAAAGTAAAGGCGAATTTGGTTGCCCCTATTTTAGCTTACGGTAATCTCCACGGCTTGTTGGTAACTCATCAATGTTCTAGTACTCGCCAGTGGCAGGAACCAGAAATTACCTTCTTCAAACAAATAGCAATTCAATTAGGTTTGGCTTTAGATCGTTTGAGTTTCCTATCACAATTAGATCGATCTCGCCAACACGCTGAAAAGCTGGCTGAAGAGCAACGGGAACAAAAAGAAACGATCCAAATGCAACTAGTGAACCTGCTTAATGATGTTGAGGGAGTAGCTAGAGGTGACTTAACGGTGCGGGCAGATGTAACAGTTGGGGAAATTGGAACGGTAGCTGACTTTTTTAACTCAATTGTGGAGAATTTGCGGCAAATTGTGACGCGGGTTAAACAAGCGGCAATTCAGGTAAACATGGCTGTTGGAGAAGATGAAGAAGCAATCTCTCAATTGTCTGAAGATGCGATCAAACAGGCTGAGGAGACTACTCACATCTTAAATTCAGTGGAACAAATGAGTCGTTCCATTGAAGAAGTAGCTGATAATGCTCGCCAAGCTGCTATCATTGCTAGCACTGCATCTAATACGGCAGCACAAGGTCAATCGGCGATGGATTTGACAGTGGAAAATATATTGGGGTTGCGCACTACCATTGGCGAAACTACTAAAAAGGTAAAACGATTGGGCGAGTCGTCTCAACAGATTGCTAAAGTTGTTTCTATCATTGAAAAAATTGCCCTCCAAACGAATTTGCTCGCAATTAATGCCGGGATTGAAGCGGCGCGTGCGGGTGAAGAGGGACAAGGATTTGCCGTCGTAGCAGAAGAAGTGGGGCAATTGGCTGCTAAGTCAACTGCTGCAACTAAAGAAATTGAGGACATTGTTGAGAGTATTCAACGAGAAACTGCTCAAGTGGTTGAGGCAATGGAACAAAGTACTAAGCAGGTGGTAGAAGGGACTCATTTGGTGGATAAAGCTAAACATAGTCTCAGTGAGATTTTAGAAGTTTCTCGCCAGATAGATCAACTGGTGGGGATGATTTCTGAAGCCACAGTATCTCAAACAGAAACCTCTCAATCTGTTAGTACTTTGATGTATGAGATTGCGATGGTTTCGGCACGGACTTCTGATTCCTCTACTAAGGTTTCTAATTCTTTACAAAGAACCGTAGAAGTGGCACGAGAATTGCAAGAGTCTGTGGGTACATTTAAGGTGAATTAGATGAATTAGTTCCTGAATATTTATCAAAGGAAATGGGTAAATAGGGAAAGACATAATTAAAGGTAGGGTGGGCAATGTCTATCAATATTGCAATCCAATATTGATAAACATTGCCCACCCGACACGGATTGTAAACATGAGAAAGATTTCCTCTCACAAGCTATCTTTTTTTAAGGTAAAAATGATGCAAGAAAACAACACGATCGTCAAGAATATTGCCGTTAATAAATTAATTGAGATTTGGAAGCAACGTTACGTCATAGATTTATCAATTGGTTCGTTACAAGGAATCCGATTGAGTGTTCCTGAAATGATTGAACTAACCTCAAAGGAGGGTAGAGATAAGACAGCTAGTAAGTTACAACGTTTAATTAAAATTAACTCTGAGGTTGCTGGAATTAAAACGGATGTTCTCTTTTCTTATATTCCCAATGTTGTGAATTTGAGCGAAACTCAGCGTCTGGCTCAAATTGTTTTGAAAGTATATGAAAAAATTATAGAAATTTACCAGCAGCAACTGTCTTCTCCTCATTTGCGAGATCAGGTTTCCCAACCATTTTTTAGGTTAGGCGCTCGTTTCAGGGAGTCAGATAGATTATCGGTAGAATTCCCCCCCATTGAACAGTTAGCGACAGGAATTCAACCGATATTACAGGAATTGTTAGAGTCACATAAATCTATTAGTAATCCACGCGCTTTGGGTTTTATTAGCACTCAGTTTCACTTCACGACTGATTTACTTACCAAAAGGCTTACACCTGGCGAGCAATTCTTACTCACTCCCTACTTTAATTTCATTGAAGAGCAAGTTTGTATCCCCTTCCAGCGAGTTTGCTATGCGGCGGAGCAGCATAATATTGATTCACCTAGTTTATCTATTGTCGAGCAACTTTTACCTGTTAGCCATGACATTGCCGTTAAGGTTTATAACCAAGCAGTTGAGTTATACCCCAACCATCAAAGCCGTAGGGGAAAACTCAATCATTCAGGGGTTATGGTATCTACCATTCGAGACTTGGAAATGTTACAAGTTTACCTGTGGCTGTCAGTATTAGAAGAAAATATGGCTGCGGTAGAAACAGAGCTGATTCCTTTATGTATTATGGTATTTCCCAGTGTGGAAGTGACGTGGAATCTAGTGAAACAAATGCTCAAACTCCTCCTGGAGGAAATTTTAGTTAGGGTAGAAGCAAATCGCCAGAGTATTGTATTACCATATACTCAAACAATGCAGCAGGTATTCTATGATATTGATAGAAAATTAAGTTAAACTCAGTATTAGAAGGGTTCTTCGCCAATGGGATGCCTGGGTTGGGCGAAGCCATCGCAAAGACTGTTAAACTGATAAAAGTTATCTGTCCTATTATTCTCACTAAGAATTGATGACTAAACAGTTAAAGAGTGCTATTCTAATCATGGCAGCTTTTCTCATCATTTCCATCGCTCTAGCTCCCTCAGTCATGTCATTTAACCAACAATCTATTCATAAATCTGCACCTCAGTTACTCTCCGATCCCTTTTTACAATTACCGACAGAGACTTCAGTTAGAGTTGTCTGGTTTACTGAATTTCCAGGTAATCTTCATACTGTTGCTTACGGGAGAGAATTAAATTTTAGCGCCATCGCCAATACTACCAAACTCAGTCGCACCCGAGAAGATTCCAAGTCGCGAGTCGGAAATCAGGTAGCAGAGGGTGCAGTTTATCAAAAAACTACATTCAGAAACATTTGGCGACACGAAGCAGAAATTACTGGAATAACGCCTGGAAAAAGGGTTCCTTATCAAGTAACTAGTGTACGGGAAGATGGAGATAAAATTACTAGTAAAATATTTACTCTTTCTGCTACACCAAAACCCCAAACACCATTAAAAATACTCCTCACTTCCGATCACCAACTGAAACCGACGATCGCGGCAAATCTTCAGAAAGTCAAAGAAACAATTGGACAGGTTGATGCGGTTTTTTTTGCAGGAGATTTGGTGAATATTCCGGATCGCGCCTCAGAATGGTTTGATGATAATCGAGGTGGCGCATTCTTTCCCTGTCTCCAAGGCTCCGCCCATTATGAATTGGATAAAAATGGGGTAAAAACTACCTATAAAGGTGGAGATTTGATTCAAAATGCTCCCCTATTTCCCGTAATTGGCAATCATGAAGTGATGGGGCGCTTTTCAATGGATCGGGATTTGGGGAACCAACTTAGTGATGGGATTCCCCGTACTATTGCTGAAGAGATATATCAAAATAATCAGTTGCGGTTGAATCTCAAAAAAGATCCTAATCTCTACCAAGATTGGTTGAAAAATAATTCCTTTAATACCGATACCTACCAAGAAATTTTCACTCTCCCTGGTGAGAAAAAATATTACGCTATTACTTTTGGCGATATTCGCTTAGTCTCCCTCTATATTACCAATATCTGGAGAAGCGCTAGTTTGGCACTAGATGTCCGAGGCAAATATCAGGAAAAAGATTCTGACTTAAATAAGCCAGAAAGGTGGGGGTACGGACAACATATTTTTGAACCAATTAAGAAAGGTAGTCGTCAATATAATTGGTTGGAGAGGGAACTCAATAGTCCCGAATTTCAGGAGGCTAAATATAAGATTGTCATGTTTCACCATCCAGCCCATTCTTTAGGAGAGAATATTGTTCCAGCTTATACCGATCCGGTGCAACAGATTGAACGAGATGGAAATGGGGAAATTACATCAGTTAGTTATGAGTATCCTAAAGATCGGGATTATATTATTCGAGATGTTATCCCACTATTAGACGCAGCGGGAGTACAATTAGTATTGTACGGACATTCCCATTTGTGGAACCGCTTTATTAGTCCAAGTGGGATAAATTTTCTGGAATCATCCAATGTGGGTAATAGTTATGGGGCTTATATTGGTACTAAAAAGCGTTCCTTACCAAAAGGCGATACCTCTGGTGGGCGAAGCGATCGCAAAAATTATGCTCCTACAGGAGATCCTAATGGATTAGAGCCAATTGTACCAACTATTGCACCACTTTTAGGCGAAAATCAGCAACCACTACCCTATATTGCCAGTAACGATATTACTGTATTTAGTATTTTAGATACAGGGAGCGGGATGGTTTACAGCTATTATTTTGATACCCGTCAACCAGAATCATCGGTAGTGAAGTTTGATGAGTTTCCAATTATTAACGATTAAGTTGAGTAATTTAATTTAAAATCTGATAATATCGATCCACTGTTGGATCGATATCAATTATCAAAAGAGTCGAACACACTCACAATTTCAGTCTTTTCTTTGCGAACCTTTGTGCATTCCTTTGCGCTCTTTGCGTTTAAAAAAAAATCTGTTCCATGGCACTGAGAACCTCTATAGCTTATTAGTTATATTTTAAAGCCTAATTCTTAGAATAAATTAAGGCATTACATCATCCAGCTCGAGCTGTAAGGATGGAATCAGGGGAGAAACTATAGCTTGACCTAACCGAAATTGTCGTGGCTCATAGCTATCTCCAACTAGATGATAAACTGTAAAAGTTGGCTGCTTTGGTCTACCGATAAATTGAATACCGCCTAACCCCCTAAAATCAGCAATCCAATATTCTGGAATGCCAAGAAAAGCATATTCTTCCACCTTACGGGCGTAATCATCTTGCCAGTTTGTACTAATCACTTCAACAACCAGTTTTACTGTGCTACCATTACAAATAATTGGCTCTTTTTGCCAGAGTGGTTCGTGACTAAGTTCTTTTTTATCCAGAACAATTACATCAGGTCTCAAAGCCGTTGCGACTGCTGCTGGAGGCTTAATCAGACAATTTTTAGGAATTAACCAGTTTAAATTCAGTCGCAGAATTTCCCTATATATTCTACCCGCTATACTTCCGGCAACGGCCTCATGTGGACCTGTCGGCTCCATGTCTCTTAGTTCTCCATCGATGAGTTCGTAGCGGGGGTTGTCGCCGTATTCCTCAATGAATGCTTCAAAGGTCAGTAGCTTAGGTGGCGTGTAGATCATTGCTGGAAACCAATGCTGCGACAAATTAATTCTACAATAAGAAAGGGATACCTGTCGGGTATCCCCTTCTTTATTTAAGATTCTTCCTTAACTCCTACAACAATTACTTGCTAGTTTTCTTTTTCGTCGTAGTTTTCTTAGCAGTAGAAGCAGTTTTACTCGTCTTCCCACTACTAGTAGTTTCCGACTTTTTACCTCGCCCCCCGGACTTCTTGGTAGATGCTTTAGCTGCTAACAAATCCAGTGCGATCGCTAATGTCACCTCTTCCACCGATTGATCCTCTGGAATCCCAGCATTAGTTTTGCCATGCTTGATATATGGTCCATAAGGTCCATCGTAAATATTGACAGGTTCTCCATCATCAGGATGATTGCCTAATGCCCGTAAAGCTTCTTTGGTACTACCCCGAGTGCTATTCCGTGCCTTTTTGGGTTGAGCCAATAGCTCGACTGCACGTTCTAGCTCAATTGTCAATACATTATCTTCAGCTTTGAGGGAGCGATATTCTTTCCCTTCCTTCCCTTGATCGTGAACAACATAAGGACCAAAACGTCCTAATCCAGCACCCACTTTGCCTCCCGTATCTGGGTGTATTCCCAACTTGCGAGGTAAGGTAAGGAGTCCGACTGCCATTTCTAGGGTAACATCGCTGATATTCACGCCCTTGGGCAAGGACGCACGTTTGGGTTTTTTATTCTCCTCAGTTACCTCACCCAACTGAACGTAAGGTCCATAAGTGCCATTTAAAATAAAAATCGGCTCTTCCGTTTCTGGGTGCAGTCCCAGTTTATCTGGTCCTTCCGTTTTCTGTTTCAGCAGCAGCTCTACTTGAGAGTCATTAAGTTCAGCGGGAGTTACATCTTGAGGCAGAGAAGCAGTTAATTGCTCGCCATCACGATTTAGCTCAATATAAGCCCCAAATTTACCAATCCGAACTTTAGCCTCCAGATTTTCCAGTTCAATGGTACGGGCTTCAGCAGTATCGATCTGACTTTCCCGTTGTTTAACTTGATTATCCAAACCCTTTTCACCGAGATAGAATTTCCGCAGATAGGGCAGCCATTGGGCTTCACCTGTGGAAATTTCATCAAGTGTCTGCTCCATTTTTGCTGTGAATCCGGTATTTACCAAGTCAGGAAAGTATTTTTCCAAAAGAGTGGTAACAGCGAAGGCAGTAAAGGTAGGAATAAGAGCATTTTTGGTAAGTTGAGCATAGCCCCGATCGACTATGGTACTGATAATACTAGCGTAGGTACTAGGACGACCAATCCCTTCACTTTCCAAGGTTTTCACTAGGGAAGCTTCAGTATAACGGGCGGGCGGTTGGGTTTCGTGACCAATTGCTTCCAAATCCTTACATTTGGGACGATCTCCTACTTTCAGCGGTGGTAAAATTACTTCTTGGTCTTCCAATGCCGCATCAGGATCGTCTGAACCT
Source organism: Limnofasciculus baicalensis BBK-W-15 (assembly GCF_024178385.1). Lineage (GTDB taxonomy): Bacteria > Cyanobacteriota > Cyanobacteriia > Cyanobacteriales > Coleofasciculaceae > Limnofasciculus > Limnofasciculus baicalensis. The sequence continues at coordinate 9,890 of NZ_JAMZMM010000196.1, forward strand.
TCCACATAGGCTCGGAGATAACCAGGGAAATCAATCCGTTTCCCTGTAGAACGGAATCCCGCATCTTCCACTTGTAAATCTACAGTAATTTGGGTTTGTCTAGCATCAGCCATTTGGCAGGCAACGGTACGTTTCCAAATTAGATCGTAAACTTGTAATTCTCGTCCTTCCAAACGGGTATCTTTTGGAGTACGGAAGCTACTTCCTGCTGGACGAATGGCTTCGTGGGCTTCTTGTGCGCCTTTAGCTTTGGTGGTGTATTGGCGAGGTTTGGGGCTGAGGTATTGGGAGCCATACATTTGTTCGACACAACTCCGTGCCGCTGCGATCGCCTGATCTGACAAATGGACCGAATCTGTCCGCATATAAGTAATATATCCCTGCTCGTACAGACTTTGAGCTGTCCGCATTGTGTCGCGTGCCGATAGACGCAATTTTCGGTTGGCTTCCTGTTGCAGGGTAGAAGTTGTAAATGGGGGCGATGGTTTGCGAGTAACGGGGCGCTCGTCAATTTTAGTTACCGTCCAAGGTTTATTTGTCAGACGGGTAACTAAGTCTCTGGCTTCAGTTTCATTGAGGAGCCGTACATTTCGACCTTGGATAATGTTACCCGTGTTGGGGTCAAAATCGCTACCTGTGGCAACTTTTGTCCCTGCTACTGTGACTAACCGCGACTCAAAGGGACTTTTGTTTTGTTCTAGGATTGCTTCCAAATCCCAATAACTGCCTTGATGAAAGGCGCGACGCAGACGTTCTTTAGTCACTAATAGCCGCACGGCAACCGATTGTACCCTGCCAGCAGACAAACCCCAGGATATTTTCTTCCACAGGAGGGGAGAAAGGGTATATCCCACCAATCTGTCTAAAATCCGCCGCGTTTCTTGGGCACGCACCACTTGTTCGTCGATGGTGCGGCAGTTTTTCAGAGCATCGCGAATTGCTTCTTTGGTAATTTCATGGAAAACCATCCGCTTAATGGGGACTTTGGGTTTGAGGAGTTGCAATAAATGCCAACTGATGCTTTCTCCTTCTCTGTCTTCGTCAGTGGCTAGTATTAATTCGTTGGCGCTTTTGAGAGCATCTTGGAGTTGCTTGACGATTTTCTTTTTATCTTTGGGGACAACATAAAGGGGTTCAAAGTCAGCATCTACATTCACCCCCAACTGTGCCCATTTTTCGCCCTTGACAGCTTCAGGAATTTCGCTCGCCGATTGGGGAAGATCTCGGACGTGCCCCATCGATGCCTCAACTTGGTAACCTGATGGCAGGAAATTGCGGATGGTGCGTGCTTTAGTGGGAGATTCGACGATGACGAGGGTTGCCATGGGTGTTCTACAATTATCAGCCTAGCTGAATAGTCTAATCAATATAACC
>NZ_JAMZMM010000197.1 GCF_024178385.1 Limnofasciculus baicalensis BBK-W-15
GAGGTCAACAATTAAACAGGTATATTGGGGAGGCAGTGCGTTGGACGGGTTCCCCTGCTTAAAGCAACTGCCGTTTGAAACCAGTGTTGTTGACGTAAAAAGCCTTTAAATCATTGTCCAGGCTAACCTTACCCAAGCAATTGGAGGGACATTATGTCCAAAATACTAGTAATCGACCAAGATTTTCGACCATTAAACCCAATCCATCCAGGACATGCCAGACAACTATTAAGTCATAAAAAAGCCGCTATATTTAGACGGTTCCCCTTTACCTTAATTCTTAAAGAATCACATCCTGATTCTACCGTTTCAATTACTAATTTGACTTTAAGCTGTCAAAAGTGTAATATAAAGAAGGGTACTAGGGATGTTAAAGATTTTCTCAAAAAAGACCCAACAAGGTTAGAAAAACTTCTGAAACAAGCCAAACAACCCTTAGCAGATGCCGCCGCTGTAAATACAACTAGGTTGGCATTACTATTCGTCCTAAAAACTACGGGATTACCAGTTGAAACGGGATCAGGTGGATTAACTAAATTTAATCGTAGTCAACAAAACCTAGAAAAAACCCACTGGTTAGATGCTGCCTGTGTGGGAATTTCTACTCCCAAGTTAATTATTAAAGGCATTAAACCTTTATTGATTACAGCATCAGGCTATGGTTCAAGACAATCCTGTCGTACTGATAAATTTGGGTTCCCTAGTCGCTATGTTAAGAGAAATAAGCTTCACTTTGGTTTTCAAACTGGAGACATTGTTAAAGCAGTAGTTACTAAGGGTAAAAAAGTAGGTAGATATCTAGGTAGAATCGCTACTCGTTCAAGTGGCAGCTTTAATATTTCAACCAAAAAAGGATTAGTCCAGGGAATTAGTCACAAATACTGCAAACACATTCACAAAAAGGATGGTTATGGATATATTGCGTAGATTATGCCCCCCGTTTCCTCTCACCACCAAACGGAGTACAGTTATGGTGGGAGTCACTCGCGGGGAAGACAGATGATTTTATACAATAGTTAAAAAGGTATCAACGATTCTCAATCCGAGGCATACCACCCACAATTATTTTGGCACAGAAACTGGACAGCGCCCTATGTCTTTTCAAATCGATCGCGGACTATTCAAATTTGATTTCACCGACTACCACGCCGTTTTAGGAGTGTCAGTTGATGCGGATGTCAAGGAAGTCCGCAAACAGTATCTCAAAATTGCTCGCCTTCTCCATCCTGATAGTTCCAAATCCAACAACGAAGCAGAGAAACAACAGGCAAACATGTTGTTAACCAAGCTAGTTAATCCTGCCTACGAACAGCTATCGCGGAGTAATCGCGAATATATGGTTAGTTTAGGACATTTGGGTAAACGTATCATAGCAGAAGGTGGGAAAGTGTCAATTTCTAGCGAATCAGCTAAACAATTGGCTAAATCTGGTGCAAATTTTGACAATTTTTACAAAACTGGATTGAAAGCCTTAGCATCCACTCAATACGAATCCCTCGATCGCGTTTTAGATAAAATTGCTGAAATCAGTGAATTGAATCTAGTTTACCTGATGCTGAAAGGGAAAAGTAGTCAATCTGGTGGTAGATCTCCGATCGGGACAAGTAAGGGTGAAACCAAACCTGCCACTGGAGTCGATCCAAAAACTCCTACTAATCCTGGCAGCACTCCAACGGGTAAAACAGGTGCGAAATCAGGATTATCTAACACTTCTGGTGAAGTATCGAGGGCAGATACATATATCAAGCGAGCGGAAGGATATTTGGAGAAGAACAATTCTGCTGGAGCAATTTTAGAGTTGCGAGAAGCTCTTAAGATGGATCAAACTAATAGTAAGTGTCATGGTTTGCTAGGGATAGCTTATTTGCAGCAAAAGCAAGTATCAATGGCAAGAGTTCACATTAATAAAGCATTGGAATTGAATGCCAATGACGAAATAGCATTAAAGGGTAAACAATTTCTGGATAAGCAAGGTCATCAAGATGGACAATCGAGGGATTCCTCTAAGTCTCAAGGCAAATCATCAGATCAATCAAGTAGCGGTGGCTTTTTGGGGGGTTTGTTTGGCGGTGGTAAGAAAAAGTGACCTACTTCTATAATACCGATTCAGTAATCCCGAAAACCTGGTTTTTGTTTGAGAAAATAGTAATATTTTCTGTCCATACTCGGTTCGATAGCTATTTAATGAACCACCAAGACACGAAGACACGAAGAAATAGATCGGCTTCTAGGGCACGGGTGAGTAATTGAAATAAATCGGTTTTTTACCCAGAGGGGTAAATACTGGATCGGTTTTGTAGATGTAACTGGTCATTAAACCTTATACTTATTGTAATTTCCAATATAATATGGCATCAAGAATGGCAAAAGCTGACAAAACTAACTTTTCTTGCCCAAGTGGATTCCCAGAGTTTCTCCCTGGAGAGAAGCGCTTGGAGATGTATTTAATCGATAAGATTCGCCAAGTTTTCGAGCGCTATGGATTCGCACCAATTGAAACGCCAGCGGTTGAGCGTTTGGAGGTATTACAAGCTAAGGGAAATCAAGGGGATAATATTATTTATGGTTTGTCTCCGATTCTCCCTCCTAATCGTCAAGTCGAAAAGGATAATGCGGGGGAAAGTGGCTCGGAAGAAAGGGCTTTGAAATTCGATCAAACTGTGCCTTTGGCTGCTTATATTGCCCGTCATCTCAATGAACTTCAGTTTCCGTTTGCCCGTTATCAAATGGATATGGTTTTTCGGGGAGAAAGGGCAAAAGATGGACGATACCGTCAATTTCGGCAATGCGATATTGATGTTGTAGGTAGGGGAAATTTGAGTTTGTTGTATGATGCTCAAATCCCGGCAATTATTGCGGAAATATTTCAATCTATTAATATTGGCGCTTTTTTAATTCGGATTAATAATCGCAAAGTACTGACTGGTTTCTTTCAGTCTATTAGTTTAGCTGAGAGCCAGATTGTACCTTGTATTCGGATTATTGATGCTGCTGAAAAGATTGGTGAAGTTAAGGTTGAGAAGTCTTTAATTGCAGAAGGATTGTCTGATGGGCAGGTGGCACAAGTATTAGAATTTACCAAGATTCGTGGTACTGTGGATGATGTTCTGATTAAGTTAAAGGCAATCGTTGAAAATAATTCTGATACTCAAATACTGAATAGTGGTATTGTTGAACTAGAAACGGTTATTAATGGTGTCCGTAATTTGGGAGTGAGAGAGGATTTATTTACTATTGATTTATCTATTGCTCGCGGCTTGGACTATTATACTGGAACAGTGTATGAGACAACCCTAATTGGACATGAGGCATTGGGTAGTATTTGCTCTGGGGGACGTTACGAAGAATTAGTGGGGATGTTTGTGGGTGAGAAAATGCCGGGGGTTGGCATTTCTATCGGTTTGACGCGATTGATGAGTCGCCTGATTAAAGCTGGTATTCTTCAGTCATTTTCTCCCACACCAGCTCAGGTAATGGTGGTGAATATGCAAGGTGATTTAATGCCTCTTTATCTGGAAGTATCTCAGAAATTACGTCAGGTGGGGATTAATACTATTACCAGCTTTGAAGAGCGTGGGATGGGCAAACAGTTGCAGCAGGCAGATAAACGAGGAATTCCTCTTTGTGTCATTATTGGCTCCCAAGAGGCAGAATTGCAAAAATGCGCTCTCAAGAATATGAAAACAGGCGCACAGATAGAAGTGGCACTCGATCAGTTGGCTGTGGAAGTGAAGAAGCAATTGGAATAGGGAAGTATGAAGGATGAAGGATGAAGTATGAAGTATGAAGGATGAAGTATGAAGGATGAAGTATAAACGGAAGTTACCCCGATTGGCAGGGTACTTCCGGCTGAAAGCATTACTGGATAAGACTTTCCAGCATCAATGAAAATCTTTACATGACTACAAGTTGATTTACTATCGAGTACTTCAACCTATCACCAATAGTATTCAAGAAAGTCTTCAGCCTTCATCCTTCAGCCTTCATCTGGGAATGGGGAATGGGGGGAAGAGAGTTTTGAGTTATAGGGTGGGTATAGAAACCGGGTTTCTTAGCTCTTGTGAGTTTTAGGTTTAATTCTGCTCAATCGTGCAAGATTTTAGTTTTATAGCACTCCAAACCACCAAAATACCATTTTGTTTGTGAGTTGCCACACTATATTAATTAATAATTAAGTTTGTTAACGTTTCTTAACAAACTTAATTATTCCGAAATAATTATCAAGTGCGATCGCATTCCGTCCATATCTCTGAAACAGCCATGGAGAAAGAGAGAAGGGGAATTATAAGCCGAAAGAAGCCAACTGCATATCAGCTAATTGGCTTAGAAAAGTTGAGACATATTGCTGAAGCGATAACAGAGGGCGAAAGGAGACAATAACCAGTATAGTTCCGAAACTATATTAGGACTTAAGTACGACCATTCAAGAGTGTTCGACGCTACCAAACCTATTTAAGTACTAACTGAGTTCAGGACAAGACTTCACATTCGCAAGCAAGTATATGCTCCATACAAGACTTGAGATTCGGAATCGGAATGAGATTAGCTTCTTTGAAGCTGTAGAAAATCAATTTCAGGAGATAGTCCAAGATTTCTCCAAAACTCTAAATATCGCTGTTATTGGTAAAAAAGGAGTTGGAAAAAGTTCGCTGATTAATGCTTTGCTGAAGCGTAATCACCAAAATCCAGGTATTGAAGCAGGCACTTGTATTGAAGTCAATCCAGATCTCAAAATCTTGAAGCTCGACAAGCGAGTAAAGATTATTGAATCATTAGGATTTGATAATTTTCAGGAAAATATCAGCCACCTGACAAGAGAATTATTCAAGCCAATTGATATAGGTATTCTGGTTGTAAATGGAGATGCTGATGATTCTTACCAACAACAGCTTGATGCTCTAAAAAACCACTGTGACTCCATTTTTGTCGTTTTGAATAAAATCGATAACTGGGATGGATTAGAGCCTTCATCTGTAGAAAAAGTAAGAGGAGATTGGCATAATACTCTTAAGATTGAAACAATCTATCCCATCTCTACATCTAGATATCAGTCCAAAACGACTTCGGATCATCAGCTTGCTCTTCAGCATCTTTACCTATTGCGGCAGGATATCGAAAATGTTTTAGATGCTAAGGGCAAAACTTTGCTAATGGCTCGTCATATTAGTCAGAAAAAATCCCATGCCAAAAATATCATAGCGAAGGCGTTGATTTCAGTTGCGATTCAAGCCTTCCTTCCTGAAAATATTGCCTATATCACTGCTACACAAACAGCCGCTCTCGTGTCACTGTACTATCTGTATACGGGTCAAATTATTTCTCTGAAATATGCTATTGCAATCTTATCCGATTTTGCCGCAGTAGAAAATCATAAAGATTTTGTCTTGTTTATCTCTTCGTTATTACCCTCAGCAGGGTTGGTGAATATTGAATCATCAGGTATTAAGGCGATGACTATTACTTTAGCCATGTTATCCACCGTTAATTCACTATTAGCAAGCGGAGTTACTTTGCCGGGTAATCAGCGACTTCAGTTCAAATTTAGACCATACAAAAAACGTGCAGAAGATACGTTTAAAACCTTGAAGGCAAGACAGTTAGGAGATCTAAGATTTTTGAAGAATACGATCGAACCATTTGTTGTTTAATTGTTATTTGTTGTTGGTTGTTAGTGGTTGGTTGTTAGTGGTTGGTTGTTGGTTGTTGGTTGTTAGTGGTTGATTGTTAGTTGTTATTTTTTACACCCAACCAATATAAAAACAAACAACTAAAAACAAATAACCAACAACAAATAACTATTCCCGTCTCTCGATAACTAATTTTAAGCGAGCGACTAATGCGCCGATTGCACCAACTGCGGCAATGAGGGGAAATAATGTTACACCAATCGCTCCTCCAATCGCACCAACAGTCAAAGGAATTTCAATCAATGTCCGATTGTCTTCCGTTTTGATCAGAATGCGACGAATGTTACCCTGATGGATAAGTTCTTTGACTTTAGTAAGTAGGTGTTCCCCGCTAATATTAAATTCTTCTACACCAACCTTTACCTTGTTTTCAACTTCCGGTGCTACGGGATTGGTTTCAACTTCAACACTCCTTGATTCCCGTTCAACCCAATTTTGGTTATCTTGTGGACGATTAGCTGGTTCGTTCATTGGCTACTCCTGGCTAGATGATCTTCTGATGCTGTTGCTAGTTTTAGGTTAGCAAGAATCTTTCAGATGGAATCTGGGAGGCTTATCGCCCAAGAGATTGCCGTTGATGTTGCGATCGCTTAAACTGGCAAAATGCCTTCATCAGTAGTTGATACAGCGATGAAACTCAGGATTCTAGCGGCGGCTTTTCTTCTATGTCCATTTTGGTTGGCTAGTCCGATTCTAGCTGAAAACTCCGACAATATGAGGCAACTGCTGGAAACGAGGGCATGTCAAGGATGTGACCTCAGAAGTGCTAACCTCAAAGATGCTAACCTCCGATTTGCCGATCTCAGAGATTCAGATTTGCGGGAAGCTGATCTCAGAGGTGCGGATCTTACAGAAGCTGATCTTAGACGTGCTGACTTGAGTGGTGCCGATCTTAGAGGTGCTAATCTCAGTAATACTTATCTGAGATTGACAAATCTGGAAGATGCTAAACTCAAACGTGCGAATCTCTGTGGTGCAACGATGCCAGATGGTTCGATTTCTGAGGAAGGTTGTTAGTAAGTTGCTAGTAGCTAATAGCTAATGGCTAATGGTAGAGTGGGAAAATTAAACAATTAGCAATTAGCAATTAGCAATTAGCATTTTTTGCAATATTGAAGTGCTGCTGTGGGCGGATTTTTACTCTTCGCCTTCGTCTTCCTCTGTCGGGTAGACAAAGGTGGAACGTCCGCTCAAAACTGCTTTACCTAGGGAGAGGGCTTTTCTAGCCGCTAGTGCCGCTTTGCCCTTCCAGGTGGCTTTGCGTTTGTTTCGTTTTGACTTTGATGTTTTCTTCTTGGGAACCGCCATGAGTGTTATTCCTGAATTTTGGACAGCCTTCCTATTCTATGTCATTGAGGTGGGTTCAGCCCTATCGGGGGGATAAGGGGATGGGGGTCGATCGAGTACACCCCAGAAACCGGGTTTCTTTGTACCTCACGTACCTGAAAATTACTGTAATTTTTGTGTAGATTTCAAATATGCAAACTCAAATATTCCCCCGATTAACTCAGTAGGTCGCTCCTTTATCTGTGGCAGCGACGATTGTATTTGGTTTTTCTGCTCCCTTTAGGGCTGGGGATTGTCAAACCGCCAAATCTTGATAGTTTTATCGGAACTTCCGCTGACTAATAGTTGCCCATCTGAACTGAAAATAACAGATTTTACAGGTTCAGAACGATCTGGTAAGGTGGAAGTAAAATCTCCATGGAGATGCCATAATTTAATTTTGCGATCGCAACGCCTGCCAGAGCCATCGCAACTGCCACTAGCAATAATAGCACCATCGGGACTGAAAGCAACGGCAAGAACTTCATCTTGATGTTCGATCGTACTATAAATCTCTTCTCCTGTACTAATATCCCATAGCTTGATCGTATTATCAGCGCTGCCACTAACTAGGAGTTTGCCATCGGGATTAAAGGCAATAGAATTGACTACACCTCGATGCCCGTTGAGGGTGATAGTATCTTTTTGCGGATTTGGACTAATATCCCATATTTTTATGGTACTATCCCAACTTCCACTAGCAAGAGTTTCTCCATCAGGGGAAAAAGCTACTGCCTGAACTTTTTCTCTATGCCCTTTCAGGATACGCTTTTGAGCAAGGGTTTTTATATCCCATAATTTAATAGTACAGTCGGCGCTACCAGTGGCGATAGTCATGCTATCGGGGCTGAAAGCAATTGTAAGAAAATAGTATAAATTTCCTTGAATAGTTTTAGGGTTTGTTGGTAAATTTGGAGATACCCCCCAACCCCCCTTATTAAGGGGGGAGAAATTATTTAAAGTCCCCCTTTTTAAGGGGGATTTAGGGGGATCTGAATCTGACAGCGAAGTTATAAAATATTCCCCTGTTTCCCTCTCCGTTTTAATATCCCACAATTTAATAGTTTTATCGGCACTACTGCTAGCCATAATTTTACCATCAGGACTAATGCTAATGGCAAGAATGCGATCGCAATGTCCCTTAAGTGTCAGTTTTTCCGCTCCAGTACTAATATCCCATATTTTGATACTGTAGTCTAGACCGTTAGTGGCTATTATTTGTCCATCCGAGCTAATTGCTAGTGCTGTGATTTCATCTGAATTTACTGTAATAGTATTGACAGGTTGCCAGTTATATGATTCTGCTGTTGAAACTGGCTGAGATGGAGGTACAAAAGTTTCGGGTAATGTCTGTGGAGGAAGCTGAATTACTGGGCTATTCTGGCTGAGTTGTTGTTGTGGGGGTATTTGGAGTTGGGATATGGTATCGTTTATTTCGCTAATTTTGCGATCGCTGTTTCCTGCGATTGATTCTAATTCTGTAATTCGTTGCTGGAATTGCGCGATCGCTGTTTCTATTTGTTTTTGATTTAATTGGTATAGTCGCTGACGATTGGCTAGATTTAAGCTGATGGATATACTTAGGGGAAGTGCTGCGTAGATTACCTGTTGGCTTGATGTGGCTACTATTGTGCCTAATGTTGAAGCCGCGAGGGAGATGTATTCGGTAGTTTCTAGCCAGTGGGGGTTAGTCATATCATGTTTGTCGGGATTGGCATAATATTTTTTTTTAACGCATAGACGCGCAGCGGCTTCTCGCCAGAGTAGGGCGCAAAGGTAAACGCAAAGGTACGCAAAGGGTTTTTGTTGGTTTATGGTGGGTTACACAAATTTTGTCTATACTTTGTGTAAGTTGCTTTAGGGTTTGAATAGGTTATTGAGAGATTCTCCTAGTTTTTTCATTCCTTGTTCAATGTCTCTTTTACCCTTATCAATATCAGTTTGAGCTGTGTTTATACGATGTTCAATTCCACGTTTATTCTTCTCAATCTGATCTTTCCAAGTTTCTGTACCCCATGTTTTTTTACTTGATTCTGTATTGTTACTTTCTCCTTGGTAAGTTTCTTGCAGTTTAGCTACTCTTTGAGTTAAGAGGTTGACGGCTTTGATAACTTCTACTAGGTATTGTTTTAATTGTTCAATCTCTTCCTGAGTTTGCGGGTTAATTTGTTGGCTAGTTTCTTCTAATTGAGCTACTCTTTGGGTTAAGGGTAGAATTTGTGCGATAGCTGCTTTCATTTCGGCTATTTGATCCTGGGGTTGCTCGTTCACTTTTGGTTAATCTCCTGTTATTGAGTTAAATGGTGGGTTAAGGGAATGATTTTTGGGATTACTACATGCCAAAGCCATTTTTATCGCTTTTAGTTAAATCTGATTCCATGACTTGTCGCTTTAATTCATCGTTATAATCTAAGACTCCCAATAATTCTTCGAGGGGGATATTCATTTTTTGTTCCAATATCTTGAGGTTCAGTAACATTTGTCGTGCCATGGTTTCAGCCACATCAAATCTTTCCATCACTTGATTAACTTCTGCGATATTAATCCGAACAGTCATTTGGGTGAATTCAGATAATCTTTCTGGCATTCTTGCTAGTTTTTCTGGAGAGGTTCCCAAATCGTAGAAATGAATGCCTTGACGATCGACAAAGAAATCTTCAAATGGTTTAAATCCTCTATCTAAAACCATTTGCACTGATTGAATTGCTTCTGGTGGTGATGAAACTAATCCAACATAAACTACAAACCAAGCCATTATTGGATGGGTGATACTTCCAAGTATCTGTTCCAGTTTAGTGGCAATTTCAATCAGTATTGTTTTTGTCGTTTGGGCTTTTAAGGATTCGTTGGGTTGTTGTGCTGGTATATCGTAAACTAATTGCTTGAGTAATTGATTGAGGGTTTGGTGATTTTGGCTGATAACAGCATCGACTACACCTGCAATTAGTTCAGATATTTCTTGGGGGTTGGTGTTTGATGCTTTAGAATTCATTTGCTTTAAATAGGGGGTGGGGAGTGGGTGAAACTATTTGTTTACTTCATCCTTAATACTTGATGCCTCTGGGAATACTATGACTTTCGCATACTAACACCCACTTCCCGTAACGCGCTAGCAATGCGGCGGCGGTTAATCCGCCAATCCCACTACCAATGACGATGATATCAAAATCCATTTCTGCCGCCGCTCAAATTCCCCTAACTATCCTCCCACTTCAAGAATATCTGTTGGGAAGAGGGGGAGAAGAAAAATAGCCTCCTTGTCTCCCTTGTCTCCCTTGTCTCCCTTGTCTCCCTTGTCTCCCTTGTCTCCCTTGTCTTCCTTGTCTTCCTTGTCTTCCTTGTCTTCCTTGTCTTCCTTGTCTTCCTTGTCCCCCTCTGAGGATTAGGGAGAACCCCCCTTTTCTCTCGGATTGCACTACCTTGACACTTTAGGCAAGTTCTTGTTACATTTATTTACATAGAGAAGTAACAAAACTAAACAAACCACTACAAACCACTAGGAGCAAGTTTCATGTTAGTAGCATTGATTTCTGTATTTATTATCGGTTGGGTAGCGGCTGCGGTTATCGGCACTCAAGCATATTTCCTCGGCGAGCAAACTAAACCCATCCACGAGCGCAATTGGCGTTCCCAAGGCTTTGAGAAACTAGCGAAAGCCTTTACTGGTAAGGAAACTGACTTCGCCAACCGTACTCCGGCGTTTCCTGTAGATGCTTACTCTAGCCAGTTTTTACCTAATGAATAAGTAATTTAAGTTGTTAAGTCTAATGGCTAATTGCTAATTGCTAGTTGTCAATTTTTTGGTTCTACCATTAGCGATGAGCGATTATGCCTTCTCCGATTAGCAGCTTGAAAAGGCAAGTGGCAACTTAGGTTAAGTAGTAAGTAAAAATAATATATTTATTCAGGGAGGGAATTCTTAGAGAAGGAAACAAAATCTCATCAAAGAAAGTTGGATAACGCCGTTGGAGTAACTTCCAGCGGTATTTGTTTTTGGTTGCTGGTTATTGGTTATTTGTTGTTGGTAATTGGTTATTTGGTATGAGACCATGAATAATTACCAATTTCGATTTGAAAAATCTTGAAGTGGTTCACAATAACCTGTAAAATCTACGAAAGGTTATTAGCCCTCCTTTGGATTATTGGACAATAGTAGCTGAAACGACGCAATCTCGTCAAGTATTGAGAATTAATCTTAATAAAGATTA
>NZ_JAMZMM010000640.1 GCF_024178385.1 Limnofasciculus baicalensis BBK-W-15
AGTCGAAGTCCCTACTCCCCACTCCCCACTCCCCACTCCCTGGTCACAAGATAAGATAGAATTATGGTCTTTGGCTCCTTGACGAATTCATAGATATAGTGTTTGACTAGGGAAACGACCCAAGTCAGTACGCTATATCTTGTCTATAGCCATAGCTCTGTCACAACTCTGTTATCCACTGTTCCAGGGTCGTTACACTTTAATGGTTGACTGCTTGACTATGGTTTCGCAATTAGAAGCTCCTGCTCTTAAATCTCCCTATCATCTACCCTATAGCCTTCCAGGCCTGATACAAGTCTTTACCAGTTCCCACCGCAACTTTTTTACCAACGCGATCGCTCAAGCTCTGAGAATCGCAGGTGAAGGTACGCCTGTATTAGTAGTCCAATTCCTCAAAGGAGGTATTGGGCAAGGAGAAGAACATCCAGTGCGATTAGGGCAACACCTGGATTGGATTCGCTGCGATTTGCCGCGTTATATTGACACACCGGAGTTGGATGAGATAGAGCATCAAGCCTTAATCAAGTTGTGGCAACATACCCAAGATGTGGTACTGACAGGTAAATATTCCTTGGTAGTTCTCGATGAATTGAGTTTAGCCATTCACTTTGGCTTAATCCCCCTCTCCGAGGTCCTGATATTTCTGGAAAAACGCCCTAGTTACGTTAATATTATTTTCACCGGACCACAAATGCCACAAGCTATTTTGGACGTAGCGGACCAAATTACAGAAATTCGTCGGAGTGAACCGATTTTGGATGTTGGATTTACGACTTTAAATCAATTCCACCCGGGACAGAAATTATAAAACAATAGCCTGAAAACCCCGTGACTTTAGTCCGGGGAGTTTCTTGCCCCATCCGAAAAAACCGTTACAAATCCGTTGCCCAAGCATCTTGACAAGACTAACGGAACAACTGTGGATAAATCTGCCGCCAAGCAAGTACCGCAACAATCGTTGAGCTTCATCCATATAATGAGTGGTCAATAGTATTCCACAGCCACTTTGTTTTAACTGACTCACTAATCGCCAAAAATCTTGCCTAGCATCGGGATCTAGTCCAGTAGTGGGTTCGTCGAGAAATACAATTTTGGGATGATTAATTAATGCCCTTGCTAAAACCAAACGCCGCTTCATTCCACCCGATAATTCATCAATTGGGTTTCGGGCATAATCTGATAATCCTACTTGGGCTAATAATTCTCCTGCTCTTTCTCTGGCTGCTTTACCAGTGATGCGATAATGATGAGCAAAGAAAATTAAATTTTCAATTACACTAAAGTCTGGATCGAGATTATCTTCTTGAGTGACAATCCCCATGAAAGTACGAGCATCTTTTCCTTGTGCTTGAATTTGGTATTCTCCTAACTGCACAAACCCACGACTAGGCTTTACCGTACCATAAAGCATTGCTACCGTAGTGGTTTTACCCGCACCGTTTGGACCAAGAAGACCGATAATTTCTCCAGGATTGAGGGTAAAATTGACACCTTGAACGACTGAATGCTCTCCATAGGATTTCCACAAGTCGTAGACTTGGAGCTTCATCGCTTCTGTTTGAGGTTGGGATTTTGTGACAATCATGAGAAGGGGTAGTTTACAGCCTGGTTTTTGGATAGCAGTCAACCGTCGAGCAATAACTGATCGAAGTGGTACTGTCTTTTGTCGTATAGCACACTACAAAAGATTTTGGAATGCGATTGGTGATGAGGATTTACAGGATTTATGGGATTGTTTTCCCTACTCCCTACTCTCCACCCCCTGCTCCCCACTCCCTACTCCCCCTTTCCTAGCCAATGACGT
>NZ_JAMZMM010000198.1 GCF_024178385.1 Limnofasciculus baicalensis BBK-W-15
TATTGACTAACCCGCGCAGGCGGGTTTTGTTTGTGTAGATGCGGTTTTAACCGCCATTTAACATTGGTGCAAGATCTCAGTATATCCCACTTACGATTAAAGCAATATCCCCAACTTCTCCAAGAAGTCGGGGATATTAGCCCTATGGAATTTTCGGTTAAATTATACCTAATTAAGCGGCTCGATAGATGTTCCCAATTGGAATCCCAACGCCTTTTTCTTCATGATCTGAAAAATATTGTAAAATCCATTAGCACGGGAAGGAGTCAGACTAACATTCAAACCCATCTCTTGAATAAAGTCAGGCGAAACCTGTACAATTTCCTCTGGAGTCAACCCATTAAGTCCTTCAATCAACAGCGCCACTAACCCTTTTACCAACTGCGCATCAGAATCTCCTTGATACCAAACCTTCCCATCTTCCAGATTAGCCGTAATAAAAACCTGAGACACGCAGCCCGATACCTTATTTTCCGGTGTTTTATCCACTTCTGACATATCCTTCAGCCGCTTGGCATACCAGAGTAACTGCTCGTAACGCTGCTTAGGATTTGTCCGCCGCTTAAATCGATCTACTATTTTAGCGAGAGCATCTGGTAAAGAGGTTGAGGTTGATAACATGCCAATATCTAAGAATTAATATCTATTTCGATACTATATCAGAGAGTTATATCCCGATTCCCGATTCCCCGATAGAGAGGGCGAGTCGATTAGGGTTATCTGTGAGCATCAAAGATTGTAGTAGCGACTCGCCCCTGCGTTACGACTCACAACGGAGAAAGAAACTGTAACAATAGAGAGCCTATACCTAGTAAAGCATTTCCCAGAGAAGGGCGATCGCTAGCTTTTGGTGGATTCTTGGTAATTTCTGCCAGTACAATCAGATTCTGAGATGCTTGGTAACCCGGTGCATTTCCTTGATCGGTAAAAAGTTTACCAGCAATCTGAGCATCTTGAGTAGCGCCACCTTCATCAGAGAGACGCAAACGGGCAATTCCCCGTGCCAGGAAAGCTGCCGCAAAGTCCTCCTTAATGCTGAGAGCTTGGTTATAATTTTCAATAGCCGCCCTGTAATTACCTCTTTCTGCTTCAACTACCCCCCAAGCATAGAAATCTTCTGGCGTACCCGCATAGAGAGGAATGCCAATAGTTCCTTGAATATAAGCCCGATTGAGACTAGTACCGAATAATTGGGCATTCACCAGATAAGCATCTCGCAAATCTGTCCCATCCAGAATCGCACCGCTCAGGTTAGCGCCTGCGAGGTTAGCACCATTGAGGGAAGCTCCGGTGAGATTCGCCTGAGTTAAGTCAGCCCCCATCAAATTAGCACGACTGAGATTAGCACGACTCAAATCTGCCCCACTTAAATTAGCACCTGCCAAGTCTGCTACAACCAAACCCGTACCTGTCAGGTTACATTTGGGACATTCTTTGGTAGAAAGTAGCTGCTGAGTATCTTGCAGATTTTCCGCACTAGCGATGGAGTAGGGGGTATTGGTGAATGCGATCGCACTTATACCGATCGCAGTGAAAAGAGTAGCGGTGAGGTTTGTTCGTTTCATAACACAGTTCGGTGGTGAATGGGCTACGCAATATTCTGAGTAAGTAGGCAGAATTTAACCTAAAATTTATATGGGCTAAGAAACCGGGTTTCTCCCAGAAACCCGGTTTCTGGATATATTTGGGTGTATTATGTTTATTTTAGCCAGGATATGGGTAATGGAACAGCAGATATAAGAATGGGTAATGGGGGATCGGGCTGGTGTAACTGCTTCAAGTACACCATAAATTCGCCTGTATTTTAAAGAATCCATGAAGTTAGCCTTAGCTTGTTGCAGGATACCCAGAGTTTTCCATACAATTGAAGTATTTACCTCAAGCAGGCTAGCAGACGTGCGATCGCCAATCGATAGTCAGGAGGTAAAAGTAACCTAATCGTCCAACTTCCCAGTTGCTTTGCTGAAATTGCTAATTCTACATTTTGAAATTTCTTTACTTTAATATTATCCATTCCTCTATTACCAGCCAGAAACAGCCAACGAGCGACTCGCCTTAATAGAAGACAGGAGTTGACACGACGAGATAAGTTTTACCCAATCCCCAATATGGAGCAACCCCAATGAGACCAATTAGACAAGGTGATGTCATTTTACTGTCAGTACCAGAAATTACTGGTAAAAAGCTGACCCATTTAACCTTAGCAGAAGGTGAAGTGACAGGTCATAGCCACCGAATTAGTAACGGAGAGGCTGAATTATACGACAAAGACGGTACTCTCTATCTGTCCATTCTCTCCAAGAAAGCAACCTTAAGCCACGAGGAACATGAAGCATTACCCATTCCCCAAGGCAATTGGATGGTGCGAATTCAGCGAGAATATGCTCCGCAGAAACGGAATTCACCCACTCCTCCACGAAAAAATGATTCAGAATTTCAGGATAATGTTATCCCGCAAACCCAGGAAAAACGAACTAAAGTATCCGATCGAGCAAAATCCTCCAAACAAAAAGTTGTGTCACCACAAAGCCGCAGTAATCAACCAGGAACATCACCCGATCTAATTGAAGAAATTGTACCCCTACCCAATTCCTCGCCCGATCCCTTTGAAGTGCCTAGAGTAACAAAAGTGGGACAGAATAATTGGCGAGAAGTTGTTGACTAAGCTCGGGATGCTAAAATCAATCAAACTAGGTAATAAGAGCCAAACCGAGATTAGTTCGTAGTAGGGGCTTAAGCCCCCACCGAGATTAGTTCGTAGTAGGGGCTTAAGCCCCCACTACCAACCTATTTTATATTCCACCATTTTGGGTGGATTAGGGTTGGGGAAAGCACCATAGATCTAGAGGCTTAGTATATATAAACCCTATTTTAATTATTTGAGATGGAAGTTGAGAGTAGCTGAAAATTTAGCCCATAGCTAGTCATTACTAGATGAAAAAAAGGCAGATATAATCATGTGGTGGAATAAGCCGAAAACACTGAACGATAAGCAGAAGAATTTGATTGTCGCTACTCATAAAAAATGGAGATTGCTTGCCGATTCAAATGAACCTATCAATCGAGACAAAGCCACTTCTGCTATAAAATCTGCCTACAGCTTACTTGGTAAAGCGGAACCATATATTGTGTTTTTTGATAGCCCTCATGGAGCCTTGGTGGCAGTGACAACTCAACTCGTACAGGAGTTAGATAGTAAACTGATCGAGCAAATAGAGATCCAAATAGCCCAGGGATTTAATAATGAAGGTGAATTACTCAGACAATTAATTGGTCAATTGACTATGCCTTTAAAAAAGCAACTAGAAAAGCATTTAGGTACTCAACTTGCCAGTCAAATCGATAGCAAACTAACAAACGACTTAAATAATAAAATTGATTTAAAAATCCCTATTCAACTGAAAAACCAAATTCTCCAAGCATTGGAATATGAAGGAGAAGAGCAACGGAATAGTCAATTAATAAGCCAACTAGAAAACCAACTGAATAGCCAATTAGTCAAAAGATTAATCCAACAACTAAAGCCGCGAATGCAGCAGTCAAGCACAATCAAAATTATTGACCGTTTGGAAAAATTACTCCAAAAACAAGAATCAAGCCAAATGGTTGGGAGATTGGGAAATCTATTTGTAAAACCTCTATTTTATACCAATAGCATTCATCCAGCACAATGGATTAATCGTGCTAATTGGTTAGATATTGGTATATCAGTATTTAAGTGCAGCTATCCCAAAGAAAACTGGGAGATATTTCAGTCTATTGCTAATAATTGTGGTTGGATTTTCCCCTTTGAAAAGACTTGCATTGTTTGCGAGCGCCCAATTAAACTATCCCGCGATCGCGATCGCACGATCCATGCCGAAGCAGAAGTAGCCCTGCTATTTGCTGATGAATACAGCCTCTACCTCCATCATGGTGTCGTTATCCCCAAAAAATACGGACAACTCCATCCAGAATCATGGCAAGCCGAGTGGTTACTGACAGAAAATAATGCAGAAGTGAGGCGGGTATTACTAGAAGGGATTGGTTACGATCGCATTTGCCAAGAATTAGAGGCGACAGCAGTTGATTCCTGGCGAGAATATACCTTACTAAGAATTGATGAATTTATTGATGATAATGATGGTATGCCTGTTTTTCTGTTAAAAATGACTTGCCCTAGTACGGGGTTTATTCATGCTTTACGAGTACCACCGGATATTACATCGGCTAGGAATGCAATTCGCTGGGTTAATTGGGGAGTCGATCCAGAAAGATTTGCTATTGAATCGTGATGGAAAATTTCTCACTTCTTTTATAAAGACCTGGACAGGAATATTTACACATCTATATTTTTGTAAGTCTCACTGGGAGCGAATTTCAGATTCTATTTTGTGTAATTAATTTTGTCCAACTACTCATTATTTCCGGTTAAACACCTATCATATCTGTAGGGGCAGGTTTGGCGACAAATTATTGCAACTTATAGATATATTTTAAGTCAGACTATAAGATGTTGAAGTGGCTCAGAATGATATGTAAAAATAAAAAAGGTTATTAGCCATCCTTCGGATTTTTCGACCATAGTAGCTGAAACGACGCAATCTCGTCAAGTATTGAGAATTAATCTTAATAAACTTAACGAAGTTAAGGCACTTTCAGCCTTCGCTCATTTGTTACGTTATGTAAATGACTTTCTTTTGAGGGAGAGGGGTTGGGGGTGAGGGGAAAACTGTCTACTCCGGATTTGGACATTCCCCAGGATAATTGATTTTTTCCCTAACTAATGATTCAATTTTCCTTTGCCCCTGCCACCAAAACTTCCAATTCCCGCACCACCCGCTCCAAATCATCAATTATTGGTGTTGATTCATTAGTACGAAAAGCTTCTATCAAAGAACGATAATACCAAAGCGTCCCCTCTTTACCCCCATGAAAACGCTGCCATAATTCTTCCCCCAATAGGCGATAGTCTCTTAAAATAGATTGAGCATTGTGAAGTTTATCAGCGGCTGAAACTAAACGAATGGAAGCTGAGGCAGTGGGAATATGAGCAATATAGGCTTCTTTCCGTTGTCGCCAAGGTGGTTTGCCGATAATATCGGTATCCGTACAACCATCAACAATGTCAGTAATTTTATCCCCAAAACGGCGACGAATTTCCTTACGAGTTGCAGCACCACCTCGATCTTCGATAGCATCATGAAGTAAGGCGGCGATAGCTTCTTCTTCATTTGCTCCATATTCTAAAGCAATACTGGCAACAGCGAGTAAATGAGCAACATAGGGTACACCACTACCTTTACGGATTTGGTTAGCGTGGAGTTGAGTGGCAAAAGTTAATGCCTCTGTAAATCGTTCTGATAGTTTCATTAGATAATTATTAATGTAAAATCACAAGTCAAAATCCTACCACTCCCCACTCCCAATAAAGGGCGAGTCGATTAGGGTTAAAGAGTTTCTGCGATATATTATTATAGCGACTCGCCCGTAGACTGACTCTTTCCCACTCCCCCTTCATAAGAGGAAACCCTACCATGTTAACTAAAGCCAAGTATGACATTACCTGGGAAAAATTACCCGACGACTTTATTTTAGATGATGAACCAGTGGATAATATCAACCAACCTTACCTCGCTGCTGCTTTAACTGAAAGTTTGGAAATTGCCGGAAGACTGCCAGATAATGCTCTGACAATGACTAACTATGGAGTCTGCGCTACCTTCAATCAAAAAATAGTAGTCAAAGCACCGGATTGGGGGTACGTGCAATCTATACGAGTCCCCCGTACCGAAGTAAAACGCAGTTATACTCCGCGTTTGGAAGGAGATATTCCTATAATTGTGATGGAATTTATCTCCGATACCGATGGAGGAGAATATTCTATCAAACCAACTTATCCTCCCGGTAAGTGGTTTTTTTACGAACGAGTTTTAGAAGTTCCCTATTACGCTATTTTTGAACCTGATTCAGGAGATTTGGAAGTTTATCAATTAGATGATTCTGGAAGGTATCACTTGGAAACTCCTGATGCTAATAATCACTATTGGATTGCGCCAATGAATCTATTTATAGGAGTTTGGCACGGAATGCGACAAACTCGCATGGGTTATTGGTTACGTTTTTGGGATGAAAATGGAGAGTTATTATTATGGGGTTCCGAGTTAGTTAATCGGGAACGACAACGTGCCCAACAGGAAAGACAACGTGCCGAACATTTAGCTGCACAACTACGCGCCGCAGGAATTGAACCGGAAGTTTAAGTAGGGAGTGGGGGGAAATTTACTCAGGTGGGTTATCGTATCTATAACCCATCTATTCTATAAATTTGATTCTGATAAACATCTAAATAGTCTATATGCTCGAGACAATGTTCTGTAAATATGCCTAATAAGGAATTATCCTCTAGCGGTATTCCTTGGCAAATATTCCAACAAAGATCTAAACCTGGATTCCAGTATTAGTCTAGGTTTATAAAATCTTTATGCAAGTTTTTTCCACACCCTACATTAAGATATTTTTTAGATTTGAGATTCTGCTTAAGAAGTTGAATTGGATTGCCACGGAATAGTTTAGATCTGAGACCTAGTTTGAGATTCATGATTTTATTTATGTTAAAATTATTGGGTTTACCGTACTTGTAGCGATCGGACAATATCGTAATCTCTAAAGATCATTCTTTGAGTTTTACATTCAATTTGTATGGAATACCACATTTTAGTTAAGACATTAGACAGCTCCAGATTATTTTAATTGTCGCAAAGTTAGAATAACTAAAAAGTCACGCTCAAGTCAAGCTAAGGTTAGCAAAAATTAACAAAGGCAGAATACTTATAAGACCATTAAGGTATAAATACCATAAACATGACAAACGCTATAATTTCAACCAATACAGCTAAGGAGAAAATGACATGGGAGAAATCATCCCAGCCCACGATCCCCATTACCTATACACTTAAAACCAGATAGCATGTAAAACTAGCAGCCATGACAAACCGCCTAGCCCAATCCCAAAGCCTATACCTCCGCAAACACGCAGAAAACCCCATCGATTGGCTCCCTTGGTGCGATGAAGCCCTGGAAAAAGCGAAAACTGAAAATAAACCAATTTTTCTGTCCATTGGCTACTCTAGCTGCCACTGGTGTACCGTAATGGAAGGAGAAGCATTTTCTAATTCTGCGATCGCTCAATACATGAACCAGCATTTTCTCCCGATTAAGGTAGACCGGGAAGAGCGACCAGATATTGATAGTATTTATATGCAGGCTTTGCAGATGATGACTGGTCAAGGTGGTTGGCCTTTAAATGTCTTCCTCACCCCAGATGACAAAGTACCCTTTTATGGCGGAACCTATTTCCCAGTTGAACCCCGTTATGGAAGACCGGGATTTTTGCAGGTTTTACAATCTATTCGCCGCTTTTACGATATTGAAAAAACTAAGCTACAATCTTTTAAAGATGAAATTCTCATAAACCTCCAGAAGTCCATAATTCTACCCAAATCGGACGAGTTAAGCGCTAATTTACTTTGGCAAGGAATGGACGAGAGTACCCGAATTGTGGCAACTAGTAGTTATGGACCTAGTTTTCCGATGATTCCCTATTCAGATTTGACACTGCGAGGCTCTCGTTTTGATGGAGAATCTGACTATGATGCCCGCCAAGCAGTTGCGCAGCGCGGATTAGATTTAGCCAAAGGGGGTATTTATGACCATGTAGCAGGTGGTTTTCATCGCTATACTGTTGATGCTACTTGGACGGTTCCTCACTTTGAAAAAATGCTCTATGATAATGGGCAAATTATTGAGTATTTAGCTAATTTATGGAGTGACGGGATTCAGGAAGCTGCATTTAAAAGATCTGTTGATGGTACTATCCAATGGCTGAAACGGGAAATGGTTTCTCCCCAAGGATTCTTTTATGCTGCTCAAGATGCTGATAATTTTACTAATTCTACTGCTATTGAACCAGAGGAGGGAGATTTTTATGTTTGGAGTTATGGCGAATTAGAGAATTTTCTCACTTCATCTGAATTAGCCGAACTTCAGCAGGAATTTTCCGTTACTCGCGAGGGTAACTTTGAAGGAAAAAATGTTTTACAACGCCGTTACTCTGAAACCTTAACAGATACCTTAGAAGTAGCTTTAGCCAAACTATTTGCTATCCGTTATGGTTCATCTCCAGATAAATTAGAAACTTTCCCGCCAGCGCGAAACAATCAAGAGGCAAAAACAGGTAATTGGCTTGGTCGGATTCCTCCTGTAACTGATACTAAAATGATTGTAGCCTGGAATAGTTTGATGATTTCAGGCTTGGCAAGAGCTTACAGCGTATTTCGCCAACCAGAATATCTGAAATTGGCAATTTCTTCGGCTCAGTTTATTCTGGAAAATCAATGGGTAGATGGACGTTTCCATCGTCTTAATTATGATGGGGAACCTTCGGTATTGGCGCAGTCGGAAGATTATGCACTATTTATTAAAGCACTATTGGATTTACATCAAGCTTCCCTGGGGGTTTCGGAGTGGGGATTGGGGGAGGAGTCTTCCTCTTTTATAAATTATAATTTCTGGTTAGATAATGCTGTCAAAGTTCAAGAGGAATTTGATGAATTGCTCTGGAGTTTGGAACAGGGAGGATATTATAATGGAGCTAGCGATCGTGGTGGAGATTTATTGATTCGGGAACGGAGTTATATTGATAATGCTACACCCTCAGCTAATGGAGTTGCGATCGCAAATTTAGTCCGTTTGGCTTTAGTCACTGAAGATCTAGCTTACCTCGATCGCGCCGAGCAAGCTTTACAAGCCTTTGGTACTGTCATGAATCAGTCGTCGGCAGCCTGTCCTAGTTTATTTACAGCGTTGGACTGGTTTCGCAATTGTACCCTAGTTCGCACGGGGCGCGATCGCATTATATCCCTAATCGCTGAATATTTTCCTGCTACTATATATCAATTGGAAACTAATCTACCAGAAGATGCTGTAGGTTTAGTTTGTCAGGGACTTAGTTGTAAACCGACTCCTGCTACTTGGGATGAGTTACTAGCACAAGTTAGGGAAAGTCAAACTAGAGGTTAGAGTTTGTTGTTTGTTGTTTGTTATTTGGCATTACAACCAGTCATCAATCACCAATCCCTCACAAGCAATCCCTAACAACCAATAACCAATAACCAACAACCAATAACCAATAACCAATATTTGCGAATCTCAGCATTCTGGTCTAATCTAGATTTGGTAATCAATTTAGCAAATTTGAGGAGTAAAACTTGGAACGGACATTTCTGATGATCAAACCTGATGGCGTACAACGCAACCTGATTGGTGAAATCATCCGGCGTTTTGAAGCAAAAGGCTTTACCCTGATTGGGCTAAAGCTGATGAATGTCAGTAAAGAATTAGCAGAAAAGCACTACGAGGTTCACAAAGACAGACCATTTTTCCCAGGACTGATCGAGTATATTACTTCTGGTCCTGTGACAGCCATGGTGTGGGAAGGAAACGGTGTCATCGCCTCAGCCAGAAAAATTATTGGCGCTACCAAACCCCTTGAAGCTGAACCAGGTACAATTCGCGGCGATTATGGGGTAACAGTTGGCCGTAACCTAATCCACGGTTCAGATGCCCCAGAAACAGCCCAAACCGAGATTGCTCTCTGGTTTAAGGATGAGGAATTGGCAAGCTGGCAACCCAGCTTAACCCCCTGGATTTACGAATAAAAAGTTTTGAGTTTTGAGTTAAAAGCTAAAAGCTGTAATTCAAAACTCAAAAGTTAAAAACTCAAAACTCAAAACTCAAAACCCTACTCCCCTTTCTCCACTTCACTTTCCCTCATCGTCTTCTTAGAAGAGAATCCCCACACAAAGACGAGAACAATAGCCAAAACTAGCAGCCATTCCGGTGGCACTAATTCCGGATTAATCGCCCTCACCAATAGTCGAACACCTACGAAGCCAACAGTAATGTAGCCCGCATCTTCAAGATGCTCGTATTCTTGCAGCCACTGGATAAATAGCCCAGCCATAAACCGCAGAGTGATGACACCAATCGTCCCTCCTGTTATAATTAACCAGGTTTGATCGGAAATAGCGATCGCAGTTGTGACGCTATCTAAAGAAAAAGCCATATCAGTGACAGCAATGACAGGAATAGCCTGCCACAGGGAGGTAAACACCGGACCATGGTGGTGATGTTCCTCATCTTCGGAAGAGGTGAAGTACTGAAATACCAACCAAAGGAGATAGGCAGCACCAAGGACTTCAAATTGCCAAAACTGGACAACCCAAGTGGCAGTCAGAATCAGGGTAATTCTCAGGACATAAGCAACTACCAAGCCCAAGTTAAGGGCACGACGCTGGAGTTTGCTCCCTTCCAAACCTCTGGCAATCGCCGCCAGCGCGATCGCATTGTCTGCTGACAGGACAGCCTCTAGCGCGACTAGAACCAGCAGGACGAGAGGGGCTTCAAATCCTACATTCAAAGGGGAGTTAAAAACTTGGTCTGCCATTAAATAGTGATTTTAAATACAAAGTTACAACCATTTTGCGCACCTGCACTGAGAAAGTCAAGCTAATGACTTCTTTAACCTATCTTAACCTATTTTCCGTAATTTTTGCCCAAAAAGCAACAACATTGGATGTACTCAGAAGTTATCGAGCAAGGATTAATCTGACACTTGCGTGAGTTAATCCAATTAGGGTATGGGCATTTCATCTTTCCCCCTACACCCCACACCCTACACCCCATACCCTGTTTAGGTCAGTTCCCTGCCCGATAACGAAAGGATTTCATTCGGTGATAGAATCACCAAATATTCACAAATAAGGAGTGTGTAAACAATGGCTATTTCTGATACTCAAGTTTTCGTAGCTCTAATCTTGGCTCTCATTCCCGGTATCCTTGCCTACCGACTGGGTGCGGAACTCTACAAGTAAGAGGGAATAGGGAGTGGGAAGTGGGGGTTGGGGAGAAAGATTTGAGGCCTAGGTAGCGTTAAGAAGCCATCTGTCCTTGGTTTCAAGCTCCTCCCTTGAGGTAAGCGGTTTTCTCCATTCCCTCTATTCCAACTCCCTACTGGAAGCTCATTAACAGGAACAGAGTCAATCCAGATCAAATAGAATTATCGGTGTTAAGTAAAAAACTTAACAAATCGAAATAAAATTTATCCTAATGAGGGGTTCGGGGAGCGATAAGACCCCCGCCATAATGGTACTC
>NZ_JAMZMM010000641.1 GCF_024178385.1 Limnofasciculus baicalensis BBK-W-15
TTCTATCTGGGATAACCACAGGCTCTAAATATCACCTTCCATGAACCCACATTTTTCCACTCTACTAGTTTAACTTAAATTCGTCAACATGTCAAGTCTTTTAGCTCCCCAACTTTTCCCAAAAATAGATGCCTTGGGTTTAAAAATGACAATTACAGTAAAATCTTGAATTGACGTGTCGATTAAAACCACCCTCCAGATGCAAGCTTAATTAAGCTATCGACTGACTTTTCCATATTCACAGTCAAGCGGGGAATCCGATACTCATTTCTATTCCACCCTAGTTTTAACGTGCGACTATTATATAAGTATCCCGATAAATAGTATTTAGCAATATACTTCTCCACCCGCTCGTCTGTAGCACCAAATGGGTAGGCGATATGAGAGGCAACAGTTTGACTTTTATCTAAACCTGCGGTACATTTTCTTAAGCGCTTTTGATCTTCAGATATTTCCTGTTCTAAATCTCCATGAGCCAGCTCGGTTAATTTCTTGTGATGAAGTCCATGAGATTGAATATCAAAAAAACCTTTAACTAACCCCTCATTCAATTCCTTACAAGTGGCATGGTATAGACGGGAACCTTTATCGCCCATAAATCCCGCATTAACAAATAAAACTACTTTGGCTTTTTTGCCGTATTTATTTTCTAGATTTTCTAATATGGGCAGTAACTGAGTATGAATGCTTTCATAACCATCATCAAAAGTAATCATTACTGGCTTTTGCTGGGCATGTTGAGGTGGAATTGGCTGCTTAGGATTGGCTAGAAAATAATTGTAAAGCTCCTGAGTGGAGAGAAACCAATAGTCTTCACGGATTAAATAGCCTAAGAATTCCTCTAAATCTTGTTTAGGGTAAGAGGGCAGGATATTTTTATCCTGGGATACTCTATCATTTTGCAACTGAATATCCACAATATCGTGAAAGCCAAAAATTGGGATCTCATCTATTAATACTTCCAAAACTAGCTTCTTGAGAGCTAAAGTGAGGAGGAAGGCAAATAAAAAACTCTTGATAATTTTTTTGCGTTCCTGAAAAATCTCCTGAAATAGCTTACCAATAGTCATTGGCTTAGAATACATAATCTTTCACTCAGCCTCGCCCAGGGCAGAAATATCACACTCCATAATTTTATCAATATTGCGGGTAATTTTCTCTATTTCCCAATCCCACCACTTAATTTCTAGGAGTTGTGCTATTTCCGAGTCGGTGAATCTTTGCTTAATTATACCTGCTGGATTGCCACCTGCGATCGCAAAATCAGGAATATCGCTAACTACCACAGATTTTGCGGCAATAATCGCCCCATTCCCAATTTTGACTCCCGGCATAATCACAGCCTCGTAGCCCAGCCAAACATCATTACCAATAATTGTATCCCCTTTGCTGGGTAAATCCATTATTTTATCTATCTCTTTTGCCCAACCATGTCCGAAAATAGGGAAGGGATAAGTAGAAATACCATCAAGCTTGTGGTTAGCGCCGTTCATGATAAATTTAACATTGGTTGCGATCGCGCAAAACTTGCCAATAATCAATCTATCGCTGCCAAAGTTATATAACACGTTTCTTTCAAATGCTTCTGGCTCTACTGGATCGTCATAATAAGTATAATCTCCAATAATAATATTAACAGCTTTGATAACATTTTTTATAAAGCAAACTCGTTGATGCTCTTTGATTGGATAAACTTGATTGGGATTAGGGCTAGAGTTTTCAGTCATCTGAGTTGAAATTGTGGATTTTTGCAATAGCACTTTACTCTAAACGTGAGTTACATCGATAGGCACATAGAAACC
>NZ_JAMZMM010000199.1 GCF_024178385.1 Limnofasciculus baicalensis BBK-W-15
ATCTAAAATATTGGGAGTAATGCCAAAATGACGACCGTAGTAAAATTTAACTTGGGGATGTCTGATTCTGGCTCGATCTAATTCATTGGTGACATCAAATTTATTGTGTCGGGCGGCAAATAGTAGAATCGGTAAAGCGGAGAGTTCGGTGTAACCTTTGTCTACACACTCGTCTACGCCCTCTTGAATTGTTGGACCTGTTAGTTCTAAAAAACAAGGTACTACAGGGCGCGATCGATCTAAGGCTTGGTAGGTGTTGACAAAATCCAAAAAAGCCTGACGACCATCTTCATCTCTGGTACCATGACCGATTGTTAATAATGGACGTTGTAGCGGTAGTGGTGGCAATGAGAGCGATTCAGGGGTGAAATGAGTTCGATCGAGAGTAGGCATTAATGGTTAAAATTCCTTCCCGTGCAAGGCGGGAAAATAGAGTGGATACGCAATAACTAGGTTTTCTGGCTTAGGCACGAAGTTAGATGTAGGAAGTGGAAAAGAGTTACTTGCGATCGCAAAAGCTTGTTTCTCGCTTTGCCTTCAGCCTTCATCCTTGATCTTTCCGCCTTTACAGTTGCCGCACAGCCTCGGACTGATACCGATGTTTCCCTAGAGTCTTGTGATTGACGTGTGCCTTGTTATCTTACCGGAATCCGCACCAACTGGATATGCTCCTGGGGGGGTATTTTCTGTAAAATGTCCAGCTCTCTTAACAATTCTTTGCAATGCTAAGAAATATAAATCAATTCTACTAATTGTGGCTCAAATTGCATAATTACTTCATATTTTTTGCCGATAAAATTGGTTAAGCTGGGAGTAAGACAGAAACCAGAGGATTTTTCCATGAATGCCGTTTTTAGCCCCAGATCAAAGCAACCCTCGTGGCAAGCGATCGCAATGTTTGCCTTGGGGCTTTGGCTGAGTGGTAGTCTGATTATAGATTTCGCGATTATGCCTCTTCTCGCGTCGGCGGGAATGATGAGCCAATCCAGTTTCGCAACTGCTGGCTATTCTATTTTCTGGGTTTTTAACCGGATCGAGTTATTGTGCGCTGGTTTAGTGTTAGCTAGTCTCCTAGCACTACGCGGGACTTCCCCTCTCTATCATTATGTGAGACGCTGGGCAATTTTATTATCAGGGCTGCTTCTGACAATTGCACTTATTTATACATACATCATGACCCCTCAGATGAGTGCCCTGGCAATGCAATTGAATGTTTTTGAGCCAGCAACGGGAATGCCAGCGGGGATGATTGAGATGCACGAGTGGTATTGGATGCTAGAAGCGATTAAGTTAGTCGCAGGTGCTACGGTGTTGGGCTGGTGTTACAGAGATTCTCACCGGATGGCTTGATGGAAGAGATTGGCGGTTGAAACCGCAGCTACACAGACGAAACCCGCCTGCGCGGGTTTTTTTTGTTTGGATCGTGCGACATAATTAGGACTTACGCTCATAAACCCGGTTTCTACAGAAAATTGTGGGTTTAGACGATCGAGGTTGACGAAGAAACCGGGTTTCTGACGACCTGTGCGTAAGTCCTGATAATATAAAAGTACTACTGAGAAGGAGATCTGATATGGTTGTTAGCAAAGACTATTTTTACATTTCTCCAGAAGACTATTTAGAAGGGGAAAAGATGAGTCCTATCAAACACGAATATATTCGTGGAGAAATCTATGCCATGGCTGGAGGAAGTGATGCCCATGCCACCATTGGGGGTAACTTATTTGCGCTATTAAGAAACCATGTACGGGGTAGTGGCTGTCGCGCTTACGCCTCAGATATGAAAGTTCGCATTGAAGCTGCAAATTGCTTTTATTATCCCGATGTCATGGTAACTTGTGATGAACGCGATCGCACTCCTGATGATTTTAAATGCTACCCACGTTTGATTGTAGAAGTTCTTTCTCCAAGTACAGAAGCGTTTAATCGAGGAGGGAAGTTTGCTGATTATCGCACTATAGAAACTCTACAAGAATATGTGTTAATTTCTCAAGATCAAGTGAATGTAGAGTGTTTTAGGCGTAACGATCAAGGGCGTTGGGTGCTTTATACTTATAGTACAGAGGACGATGTTTGTTTAGAGAGTATTAATTTTTCTACTCCCATGACTAATATCTATGAAGATGTGGCTGGGTTGATATAATATGAATTACACAACTAGAGGATATATAGTTGGCATGGTGCGTTACCAAAGGGTAACACACCCTACATATAGAGCTTATGGGTTAGCGTAACCTACACCATACCTATACTGATGTTAGTGTAGGAAATCTCACTTTCATTCAATACTATAAATTACCTCTAACCGGAATTCACCATCAGGGGGAACTTCGACAATATCTGTAGCCGCATTAGTCGTTTCTACACAGAGGAAACGCTGATAATCAGTATCATCAAGATCTGCCATATTTGCACAAATTGTCACCCAGGGATTCCATACTACAGTAGATTTACTACCAGAAGATTTAATCCGGATGCGGCGATTGAGGGCAGGATCGTTAATGACTAATTCATTGGTAACATTAAGATAGATCCGATCTACTTCATTGGCAATCGCAACTGCACCCAGTTGAGTTTTTTCCACACCACCATCAACCTTATCAAGATACTGGGTATTTTCTAAACCCAAAACCTCCACGCGGTTGATATCGCCGACTTGGAAATAGGTATGAAAAGCTTGGGTGAGGGGAAAAGATTTATTGCCTAAATTGCGGGTAATTAATTCTACAGTGAGAGTGGTGCTAACGGTAATTGCGATCGCGAGTTCAAAAGTTTGAGGCCAAATCCCTCTAGTTTCCTCAGTATCCTTAAGTCCTAAAATGACTTTCGTTGCGCCGTCTGCAGTTGTGGCAGTTTCTAGCACATTCCAGAGGCGATTCCGGACAAACCCATGACTTGGACGGTTTAAGCCTTCGGGATCTGGACCAAACCAAGGCCAACAGATGGGTATACCGCCTTTGATGGCTTTCCCTTCTGCATAATAGGCTTTTTCGCTCAAGAACATCAAATCGGTGGTTTCAGTGGCTGGTTGAAAGGAAAGCACTTGACCAGAATAGACTGAAATTAATGCTTTAGCTTTGCCATTGTCGATGTGAATCATGGGGAAACCACCCTTTCCGGTAGCGAAGGTGAGGTTGCCGGGAATGCCGTAGTCAGTGTTTAATTGGTCAATATTCATGGGATTGGTCTGGTGAACTGCTTTACAATTATCTAATATTATGGTGGCTAGATTTTATTGTGTTGCTTGGTTTGACAGATAGCCGTCGTATATTCTGGGATTATCATATCAAACAAACTTGGGTTATCGACTATGTAAAAAAATGTTGATTTAGTTTGTTATTGATATCGATCTACTTATAGTAGGTAGGGTGCGTTAGCAAAGCGTAACGCACCCTACAAATAGAGTTTTTGCGTAAAGATCGCTCTAGATAATGGAGAGAATCTGTACCTTATTCCTCAGTCAGTTTTAGTACCTCTGGTGGATAATCTGCCCCCTCTAGCATGATGCTGGTGATGGCAGTATAAGCATCAACCCAAGCTTGCTTAACCTCTGAAGTCCAGGCATCTCCAGCAATGGTTGCCAATGTCTTAAGCAGAGAGTTACCAACTAAAGGATAGTGTTGTGGCAGTACACCATATTTGACATGCCGAGTACCCAAACCTTTAAGTTTTTCTGCTAAAAGTTCAGAGTTGCGGAGGTTAGCTACAACGAACTTCAAGGATTCAAAAAGATGATTTCCTTGCTCATCCATTCGCGTATTAGCAAATAGAGGCTTGACTTCAGGATAATCACCTAAAAGGTTGCTGTAGAAAGCAGTAGGAAAATTTTGATTAGAATCTTGTACTGCTTGGAAACTGGTCTCTAAAATCTCAACATTCAACATAAAAGCTTATTCTCTGAGATTAACTAGGACTCCTAAATATTGTCACATCACCAAAAGGATGTCAAACTTTCAGGAGATCGCAGTAAGGAAAAAAGTTGATGGCTGACTGCTAACTGCCCAGTGCTATATCTCTCCGTAAGTCAAAAATTTTCTGCTGGTACCTCACACGGCTGAAATCCTCTGTAATTAGATATCCAGAGCGATCTGTGGGAGGATTTAGCGATCGCGTATTTTGCAATTTAATCTTTCTCTGTACCATCAGGTTTTATGAGGATGATAGTATCTTGTTCCGCCAATTCAATTAACTCAACTACTGTGAGATTAGACTCAGACAGTTCAATAGTTTTCATAAATCGGATATCAACAATAAGGGTTTCAGGATTGGGAAGTTACTCCCATGGGGGTAACTTCCGTTTAGAGATAGCCTCTTAGATTGATTACCCTATCTCGGAGCTTTTTTCCAGCCATTTGAGAGCGCCTGCGCTTCTGTACAAAACCACTTCTCCCCGCGAAGCATATCGATGACTGTAATGTTATAATCTCTCATCCCTGGAAGATGGTACAACTTGTTGCCAGTCGTATGTGAAATATTGCCTTTAATCGCGCAGGATGGGTTGGGAGGAACAGTCGTTCCAGTGGCAGTAGCACGACGAGCAAAACTAATCTGCAAAAAGGCAACTGTTAATATGGCTGAGGCGATCGCAATTTTTTTGAGTAACATAGAACTTCCATTCAGTAATTACAATTTTGACTATTTTATTTTTATACCGAAATCGGTAATTTAGTCAATAATATTTTCAATATCTCCACTGCGAACCCCTTTGCGCCCTACTCTGGCGAGAAGCCGCTGCGCGTCTATGCGTTAAAAAAACCTCCGCGAACCTCTCTTCAAACCTCCGCGAACCTCTGCGTTAAAAAACCCCCACCCACAAACCCCGCTAAAATCAATAAAAACACCCCACCCCAAAAATGCTAAACACCATCACCATACGCGGAGCCAGACAACATAACCTCAAAAACATCAACCTCGATCTCCCGCGCGATCGCCTGATCGTCTTCACAGGCGTATCCGGTTCCGGCAAATCCTCTCTGGCATTCGATACCATCTTTGCCGAAGGACAACGGCGCTACGTCGAATCTCTCAGCGCTTATGCCCGTCAATTTCTCGGACAACTCGATAAACCGGATGTGGATGCCATCGAAGGATTAAGCCCCGCCATCTCCATTGACCAAAAATCCACCTCCCACAATCCTCGTTCCACCGTTGGTACAGTTACCGAAATTTACGATTATTTGCGATTGCTCTTTGGGAGGGCGGGCACACCTCACTGTCCGAAATGCGATCGCTCGATTACTCCCCAAACTATCGATGAAATGTGCGATCGCATTATGGCTCTCCCCGACCGCACCAAATTCCATATCCTCGCTCCTGTCGTTCGAGGGAAAAAGGGTACGCACAAGAAGCTTATCTCCAGTTTACTGGCGGAAGGATTTGTTCGCGGGAAGGTCGATGGCGAGGTTTTTGAACTCTCAAATTCTCCCAATTTAGATAAAAATTATACACATAATATAGATGTGGTGATTGACCGCTTAATCAAAAAGCCTGGTATAGAGGAACGTTTGACGGATTCTCTGACTACTTGTTTGCGTAGATCTACTGGTATTGCGGTAATTGAGGTATTATATGATACACCTATACAGTCCGATAAACCCAAGGATCGTAAGAGTAAGTATATATCAACTGACCCAGAAAAAGCAAGTATTTCCGATGGAGAATTACCGAAAGAATTGATATTTTCGGAAAACTTTGCTTGTCCACAACATGGGGCGGTAATGGAAGAATTATCTCCCAGACTCTTTTCCTTCAATTCGCCTTATGGTGCTTGTCCCCACTGTCACGGGTTGGGGAGTTTGCGGACATTTGCGCCGGAATTGGTCGTGCCTGACCCAAGCCAACCGTTGTATAGTGCGATCGCGCCTTGGGTAGACAAGGAAAATTCCTATTATTTATCCCTACTCCACAGTATCGGCGAAATCTATAATTTTGAACTTACTACACTTTGGCAAAAACTCACTCCCAAACAGATTGAGGTAATTTTGTACGGAGTGGAGGATACTATTTGGATGAAAGAATATAAAGATTATCGGAGATTTAGAGGGGTAATTCCCATCCTGCAAAAACAATACGACGACACCAATTCTGACTTACAAAAGCAAAAGTTAGAACCCTATCTCATGACTAGCCCTTGTGAAGTTTGTCACGGGAAACGGTTAAAACCAGAAAGCCTATCAGTAAGACTGGGGCAATATCGAATTAACGATTTAACAGAAGTCTCGATTCGGGAATGTCGGGACAGGATTGAGCAATTACAACTTACCTCGCGCCAAGCTCAAATTGGGGAATTAGCGCTAAAAGAAATAAAAGCGCGATTGCAGTTTCTATTAGATGTGGGATTAGATTATCTAACTCTTGACCGGGCGGCGATGACTCTTTCGGGAGGAGAAGCGCAACGGATTAGATTAGCGACTCAAATTGGTTCCGGTTTAACTGGGGTTTTGTATGTATTAGATGAACCCAGTATTGGTTTACATCAAAGAGATAATGGGCGGTTATTGGCTACTTTAAAGAAATTGCGAGATTTGGGTAATACTTTAATCGTAGTCGAACATGATGAAGAAACTATTCGTGCTGCGGATTGGATTGTCGATATTGGCCCCAAAGCCGGAATTCATGGTGGGGAAATTGTGGTGGAGGGAAAATTAGCGGAATTATTGATAGCGGAAAATTCTCTAACGGGAGCATATTTATCGGGACGGCGGGTAATTGAGACACCTAAAGAAAGGAGAGAGGGAAATGGCAAAGTGCTTTCAATTAAAAATGCCTATAGAAATAACCTGAAACATATAGATGTAGAAATTCCTCTCGGTAAGCTGGTTTGCGTAACTGGGGTATCTGGTTCCGGAAAATCCACTTTAGTGAATGAACTTTTATATCCGGCTTTACAACATCACCTGACTAAAAACGTCCCTTTTCCCAAAGAATTGGGTGCGATAAAGGGATTAGAGGCAATTGATAAAGCCATTGTAATTGACCAATCCCCTATTGGTAGAACACCTCGTTCTAATCCCGCCACTTATACCGGAATTTTCGATAGTATTCGGGAGATATTTACCCACACTATCGAAGCTAAAGCCAGGGGATATAAGGCGGGACAGTTTTCTTTTAATGTGAAAGGTGGCAGGTGCGAAGCTTGTGGGGGACAGGGGGTAAATGTCATTGAGATGAATTTTTTACCTGATGTTTATGTCCAATGTGATATTTGTAAGGGGGCGAGATATAATCGGGAAACTTTGCAGGTGAAGTATAAGGGACATTCCATTGCTGATGTTTTGAATATGACGGTGGATGAAGGGTTAGAGGTGTTTAAGAATATTCCGAGGGCAGTGACAAGATTACAAACTTTGGTGGATGTGGGATTAGGATATCTTCGTTTGGGACAAACTGCACCTACTTTATCTGGAGGAGAGGCGCAACGGGTAAAAT
Source organism: Limnofasciculus baicalensis BBK-W-15 (assembly GCF_024178385.1). Classification (GTDB taxonomy): domain Bacteria; phylum Cyanobacteriota; class Cyanobacteriia; order Cyanobacteriales; family Coleofasciculaceae; genus Limnofasciculus; species Limnofasciculus baicalensis. Next base: position 7,429 of record NZ_JAMZMM010000199.1, read on the forward strand.
TGGCAACGGAGTTATCGAGAAGGGCGACGGGGAAGACTCTTTATTTAATCGATGAACCGACGACGGGGTTATCTTTTTTTGATGTGGATTATTTGTTGCAGGTTTTGCAGCGGTTGGTGGATAAGGGGAATTCTGTTTTGGTAATTGAGCATAATTTGGATGTAATTAGGTGTGCGGATTGGGTAGTGGATTTGGGTCCGGAAGGTGGGGATATGGGAGGGGAAATTGTTGCTGTGGGTACGCCGGAGGTGGTGGCAGGGAATGTTAAATCTTTTACGGGGGAGTTTTTGCGGGGGGTTTTGGGGTAGGGTTTTTTAACGCAAAGGTACGCAAAGGTGGCGCTTCGCTACACTACGTGAACGCAAAGGGGGGGATGGTTTTACTGTGAGTTTTTTTAATGCATAGACGCGCAGCGGCTTCTCGCCAGAGTAGGGCACAAAGGTTGGGTTTTGCGATCGCAATAATGGGATATATTTAGATTATGTGTTATTGCGGCATCTAAGGAGACTTACCATGTCAGATGAACTCGGTCAAGATAGAATTTCATTAATCTTTGATGGTGAATTGTCTGGTAAACATTTTCATAAACTTTTAGTTTCTTAGGAGAATTTTCTGATATCGTTTGTCTGCCAGCGTAGAGAGAGTTAGTAGTTCCAAAAGCTACATAAACCTATCTCTAAGGCTGGTAATCAACAAATGGAACAGAAAGTCAATGCAATCCAGAGTGACATAAAAACACTCGACGCTATCTCTAATACTTTGAATAACATTCATCAGAGTTTAACAGAAGAAAGATCTGATACAAAGTTAATCAATGATATTAAAGATACCAAATCTTATGTCGATCTAGCAATATCTATTCTGAGGAAAAATCAAAAGGCATTAGCCAATATTTATCAAGCACCACCACCACCACCGGAAACTTTTTGAATCTGGGCTGACAGGCTGTCAAGGAATAGACGGGGTTTCTGGACTTTATACTCATCACTAAAACGAAGTATTTTAGTAGAGAAACCCGATTTCTGATTAAGTCCTATCAATATCAAAATTCTTCAATTAATAAATCCATATATGTTCTTAGTTCTTCAGTCTCTAGATCGTTATGACAGTATTTTTTTATACTGGCATCTCTGATATATTCTAGAGCCACACGATAAGGTCGAGTTGACGACTGGATTATAAAACTTCTCTTCAAACCATCAGTATTTTGGTTAACTCCAACCTCTAAACTAGTAATAAGCCACTTAAGACATTGATCGAGATCTTTATTAAAACCCTTCTTTACCTTTTCTTGATCCGTCGGCGAAAGTGTATCCAATCGAGTAAACCTCTCTAATCCTCTTTTAGTTGCTTCTCTAAGTATTTCTCTTTTTCCAAGAAAATTAAGCCAAGCTTTAAGCTGCTTCACTACATTACTTCGAGCTTCTACCCTTTGCTGAGATGTAGCAATACTGTATATTTGCCCCTGTAATTGTTGAAGTAGATCCTGAATACTATCAATATTTGGTGGTGCTTGATTTACCAAGCTTTGCAAACGAGCAACGATGTCAGATACTGTTTTATCTTTATTCTTTCTTTCCAGAGATAATTGGGACAGTTGCCTAAAATTGCCCACAATGACTATGGTATATAGCGAGGGAACTATCGGCGCAACAGTAAATAGAGCAAATAATGCGGCAATTTTAGCTCCTTTTTCTTTAATGTCACAGACAGTCGATTCAAGAAGCCAAATCGCAAATATTAAAACTATAATATACGCAATTAAAGCACCTACCTTGATAGCAGGTATCTCTTCTGGAGTGATTTGCTTTGTCATTGTGAGTAATTTTGGTAGAACTGCTCTGAGTTAACTTTGATGAAAGATGGAGATTGCGTTAAGTACAATCACTGAAGATGCTTTAGCTTCAGGCAGATAGAAAATAAAATTTTATAATCCCAGCAGAAGTCTGACATCAACTGCTAGATACACCTCTGTCCGATCTGAAATGAAAAGGCATCAATGATTGGCCAATCATTGATGATTTATCAATAGTTGCTCATGATTAAATAGATATTGTACCCCAAAATTGTGGTCGAAGTCAATAGTTTCTTCGGAGAGGCAGACAACTTCTCCTTTGCCGCAGCCCCCCGTCATGGACTTAAATTCTGATTCAGTCGGTTTCAACCGATAACTTGCACCAATCTCAATTAGCCTAAAAACCCGCCAGAGAATAAATTCTCTGTCTAATAGCTTAAGTCCATTAAAATGGACTAACACTCTAATCCAGTCGGTTTCAACCGACTTAAGCTATTAGACAGTGGTTTTAACCACTGTCGGGTTATCGCGAGTGCTAAATGGATAACTTCAAAGCCAAGTTTCTTGAGGGCTGCAATAACTTGTTTTGATGATCTAATCTCTTTGAGAATCATATTGTAAATTTGGGTAATTCCCTTTCAGCGTCTACTTGGCGTTTTCCATTAATCCCAGCCGCGCCCATCTTACATTCCTTCCTCTCCACTCTCTCCACACCCAACTAACCGCTGCTTCCAGATACGAGACACTCAAACTCAGGAATGCTACAACTGAATGAGAAGGGATGCTTCCAGCATCGCTAGGAGTTGATACCATCATGTTGATCTAAAAAATGTCCAAACCCTTACATCTAAATAAGCTGGATGCTATCCGTGGTTTTGCTGCGATGTATGTGTTACTTTACCACTTAGTATCACATTTAGATTTTATCCCCAAATCGATAAAAACTATTTTTTTCTCCTTTGGGCAAGAAGCGGTAATGTTATTTTTCTTGCTGAGTGGCTTTGTTATTTACCTGTCGATTTACAAGAATCCTCATATAACCTTTAAATCCTATTTCATCAAAAGGTTTAGGCGCATCTATTCCCCGTTTATTGTTTCTATTTTACTGGCGATTGCGATCGCTTACTTCAACGGCAACTTGCTCAAGTCTTTTTCCTGGAGTGAGTTAGCGGGTAATTTGCTAATGCTCCAAGACTTTGCCGAGGTGAAGCCGGGAAACTGGGTTAATCCGTTTATGGATAATTTACCTCTCTGGTCATTATCTTATGAATGGTGGTTTTATATGATGTTTTATCCCATTTATAAAGGTTTGGGTAAAACTCCTTACTGTATTTATTTTGTCCTTGGTTTGTCTGTCATTGCTTATGGTAGTTATCTTTTAGTTCCCAACCACGCTTCCTTTGTAGTAAGTTATTTTATTATATGGTGGTCAGGGGTAGAAGCGGCGAGAGTATTTATCCGCGATGGTCGATTTACTTATCGTAATATCCAGCCGATATTCTTTTCCCTCTTGTTCATGACTGTGGTGACAGCGATTCCTATCCTCCACGAAGCCAAGATTCGTTTAGGCTATTTCCCCTTTCTGACTTTTCGCCACTTTTGTATCTCCTTATTGGCGGTAGGGATTGGCTTGGTTTGGTACAGACAGAAGTTATTCTGGTTCGATAATATGCTAGGATGGTTTACTCATGTTGCACCGATTTCCTATGCCGTTTATATCATGCACTACCCCATCTTAATGCAGCTTAATTTGAGTAGCTATATACCAAATCTGGCAATAACTCTGGTAATTAAGTTAGCCTTAACTTTTGGCTTATCCTACTTAACAGAAATCAAACTTCAACCTCTGGTTAATAGCTGGATTAAATAGAAGCGAATAAGTTTTTGACTCCCCAC
>NZ_JAMZMM010000200.1 GCF_024178385.1 Limnofasciculus baicalensis BBK-W-15
TTTTGTAATGTAGAAGAATGGACAAAAGCAGTTAGAATTGTTGCTTATCGTTTACATACTGCTGAAAATAAAAAATTACATAAACAGCTTGATACTTGGGGTTACTATTTTCAACAAATTAAACTTTACAAAAATATTATCTGCTCTCTACAACCTCGCTATCAGCTATGCTTGCATTCAGGACTGGCAACAAGCACTCATCCATATTTTACGGAGCCTTGCTATTTTTGAACGCCTTCAACTGCCGGATGCCCAAGATGCTGTCAACATGGTCTGGAGGCTTATCCAAACTACAGAATTGGATGTCCAGGATATTGAAGCAGCATTAGCTGAGATTGCAGAGTTAGATGGCGATTCCGTTGCAGAACAAATAGCAACCTGTTTAGCTGAAACAGATTCGGACGTGATTGATGCTAGCTAACCAACCCAGTTGGTCATTTCCAAGAAAATCTAAAATTAGATTGTCTTGTATAATCAATGGTTAATTTAATTAGTAAAATACTTAATATAGTATTTTACTAAGGCAATAAATGCCACAATAATTAGATAAATTTATGAGTAAAAATGATGAGTTAAATACCAAAGGAAAACTGGCTTCACAAGAAAGTAATATTATACCTTCCGGTGAGTCAGTTTTGGCTGAACTTGGTATTGAACAAGCAACTTTAAAACTGATTACCCCAAAATGGAAACGTACTCAATACAGAGCAGTCATTAACTGGCTGACCAAATACAAACCTCAGCCAGATTCACCTACCTTAGAACAATTACGCGGCTGTCTAGAAGCATTCCACCACCTTTGCGCCGTTGATGCCTGGGAAAAAGCCGCTAACTTAATTAGGAGAGGAGTCCCTGTTATAAATTCGACAGATCCTCTCAATAGTTCGGAAAATATTTATTTAGAGGAAGCGCTGCACAGTCAACTCGGTGATTTTGGCTACTACCGAGAACAAATAAATCTGTGCAGCCAAATTATCGGAAAAGTTAATGATGAAGTTGATGATATTTGCTTAAATAGTTTAGGTTTAGCACATCGCGCTTTAGGCAACTATCAGAAAGCTATTGAGTGCCATCAACAACAGTTAGCGATCGCCCCCGAACCCGAATCTCAAGAAATTGCCCTGACTAATCTCGGCAATATTTATGGTTCTTTGGGACAATACCAAGTTGCTATCGAGCTTTACCAACAAGCCTTGGCTATTTCCATTACTCTATCTAATGAAAAAGGTCAAGCCAAACTCCTGGGAAACCTTGGTGTTATCCACCGATTACAAGGAGATTACGAGCCAGCTAGTGAATATCACCAACAACAGTTACAAATCGTCTACAAAATTGGCGATCGCAAAGGAATAGCTAATGCCCTTGAAAATTTGGGTATTGTTTACTACTTCTTGAGAGACTACCAGAAAGCTGCTGAAAATATGCAAGGTAGTTTATCAATTGCTAGAGAATTTGGTAATAAAAGATGTGAAGCGAGTACGCTAGGCAGTTTGGGCAATGTCTATTTTTCTTTGCATAACCACTCGTTAGCCAGGGATTTATATCAGCAGCAGCTAGAACTTTCTCACGAAATCGGCTATTTAGAAGGAGAAGAAACAGCGCTAGGAAATTTAGGTGTAGTTTGTAATTCCACGGAACAATACGAGACAGCTATTAAATATTACGAACGAGGATTAGCGATCGCCCGTAACATAGGCGATAGAGAAGGTGAGTCATATGCACTCAGTAATTTAGGCAATACTTATACTTATTTAGAGCAATATGAGACAGCAATTGAATACCACAAACAAAGCTTAGGAATTGCCGCTGGGATTGGCGATAAATGGGCAGCAGGAGCAGCAATCCATAATTTAAGCGATACCTACCGCTTGCTCAAAAAGTTCGATCTAGCAGCATTATTAGGAATGCGAAGTTTGTATATATTTGCCTGCATACAATCCCCTGAAGTAGAAACAGCCATGATAACTCTCAGTAAAATAGCGCTGGAAATTGGTATAGACGAATATGCTGAGTTAATAGAGGAGCAATTACACGTCATTGAGCAAGAAGAAAGCGGCGAACAAGCAGTAGCAGGGTTAAGAGAATTACTTTTTGATAATTAATTGAAAAACAATGAGCTACCTTACTAAACCAGAAACTAAAGAATTAAAAATCACTAATGAAGTTAACATCACTCCCCCTGGTGATTCAATCCTGTCCTATCTTGGTATCGAGTCAGCCACTATTAAGTCTATCAAACCAGTGACTAAACGTACCCAGTACAGAGCCGTTATCAATTGGCTAACTAAAAAATATCAACCCAGGAATGACTCCAATCTCGAAAAAGTCCGCTGCTATTTAGAAGCATTTCACCACCTCTGCGAAATAGAAGTTTGGAAAAGAGCTAGCGAAATTCTGTTTGTTAATCTTAATACACCCACAAAGGAGCAGTTACACAATCAACTCTATACCTGGGGCTATTATCAAGAGCCGCTAGACTTATACAGACGAATTATTCACAAGCTCAATTCTCGAATAGACGCTATCATTTTCAACAATAGCGGTAATTCTTATCTTACCTTTGGTGACTTGGAAAAAGCAATTGAATACTATCATCACAGTTTAACTATAGCCCAACAGATTGGCGATTCCTTACTAGAAAGTCAGTGTTTAGGAAATCTTGGACTAGCTCATCGAGGTAGCGGTAACTCAGGTAAAGCAATAGATTATCACCAACGCAGCCTAGCCATCGCTCAACAAATAGGAAATCGCCAACAAGAGGCAGGATGCTTGAGAAGTTTGGGAGAAGCTTACTTCGATTTGGTCAACTATAAGCAAGCCAGAAGCTGTTTTGAACAAGCATTGAGCCTTGCCCAAGAAGTTGGCGACTATCAAGAAGAAGGTCAAACTTTGGGAAATTTAGGGAAGCTCAATTTGATTGTAGGTAAACCAGATCGAGCGATTGAGTATTATCAGAGAAGTTTGGCGATCGCGCGGCAAATCGGCGCTCGTCAAGATGAAGAATCTGCGCTGGGAAGTTTGGGCAATCTTTATATCCTGTTAGGACAGTATCCCCAAGCTGTTCAGTATTTAGAAGAAAGCCTAACGATTGCGAAAGAAATCGGTTCTCGTCGGGGTCAAGAAAGCAATCTGGAGGCTCTGGGGAGTGCTTATCATCGCCAAGGAGACTACGATCGAGCGATCGCATACTACCAAGAAAGTCTCAAGATTGCACGGCAAATTCAAGATCGCTTTTGGGAGAGCAAGGCGATCCGAAGCCTGGGTAATCTTTACTCAATCTTAGAAAACCACGACAGCGCAATCCAATACTATAAGCAAAGCTTAAACATCTCCCAACAAATCGAAGATCGTCCCGGGCAAGAAGCTGCTCTAGCGCACCTTGGAACCTTATATGCTGAATTAGACGATCCGGTTAAAGCGATCGAGTGTTTTCAGCAGAGTTTGGCAATTTCACGGGAACTCAATGACCTTCAGGCACAAGGAGAGTATCTCGAAGATTTAGGTGAAGCCTACTATGCGCTAGAAGACTATGCCGCTGCTATTAATTACTTTAAACAGAGCTTGGCAATTAGACAGGAAATTAACGATCTCCAGGGACAAGCAGAAGTCTTATGTAACTTGGGTCTAGCTTACGAAGCGATCGAGGAATATACTCAAGCGATCGATTGTTACGAAGAAAGTTTAGCCACAGCCGAGGCAATTGACGATTCCTTACTCAAAGCTAATGCGCTCTCAAATCTGGGTGATGCTAACTACGCTTTGGAAAATTATACCAAAGCGGTTGAATGCTACCAACAGAGTCTGATATTGAAGCAAAAACTTCAAGATATTCAGGGAGAAGCGATCGCTTTAGGCAACTTGGGGGCTGCATACCACACTCTAGGAGACAATATTAATGCGCTCAATTACCAACAGCAAAGTCTGGCAATTTCTAGGGAAATAGAAGATCTTCCGATGGAAGCAACCACCCTTTGTAATATGGGATCGACACTGACAGAACTAGAGCGGTATTCAGAAGCTCGCGATGCCTTGCAGCAAGCGCTCAAGATTTGTCGCAACATTGGCGATCGTTCTACAATGGAGGAGGTGCTATTAAGGTTGGCAGATATCCCTGAAAACAGCTCATGACTGGGCAATTTCGGAAAAATTTGTCAAGATATAAAGTGAGAGACACTTTTTCCAGAAATTTCGTATGCCTTGCGCGGTTATCCTTACCGCTTTTATTAATACTTGGGGATAAAAATCTCACTACATCTGACCCTGAAAAATCTGTTCTACTGTCAACTCTAACTCAGGAAAAACGGCAGAAATAATTCTCTCACTCCCAGCAAATACCGACTCAACATACTCCCCCGACTCCAATCGCAACACCATTACCCGTTCTTCTGCCGGATCGATTATCCAATATTCGGGAATACCGATAGCCGCATACTGTTTACGCTTGCGATTATAATCGCGATCGCCCTTGGCGCTGCGCTCCGCGCAATCGCGACCAACTTTACCTGGACTAACCACCTCAGCTACTAGTCGCGGCGGTGGCATATCCAGAGTAATAGTTAACCGTTTGTTCATCAAAGTTAAATGTTCTTCCCTGAGAACTACTACATCGGGGTAGCGATTAGCCGCATCTTTAGATTGTAAAACGGGTACTTGAACTTCGCAAGTGTGTATGTTGACCAACTTAAGTGGCACAATTCCCTGACTAACAATAACAAACAGCAAAAATCGGGCGATAAAGTCATTTTCTGGTGATTCTGGAGCGAAGGGTACTAACTCCCCATCAATAAGTTCATAACGGTAGTCGGTTTCGTCTTCATAGTTGAGATATTCTTCAAAGGTGAATTTTTTTTTGTGCGTTTGGATTTGAACCATGGAGATCGCCTGCTGCTAGCTATCTTTATATTACAATAGAAACTATCGCGTCTCAAAGATCGGGAGTTGGACTTAGTACTAAATTCCTTCACTATATCAAGCAGTTTGCGATCGCGTCTCGTGGATGCCTGCGGATGTCAATTCTTACCCCCAATGTTCCAGAGTTGCCATTAGGGTTGGTAGCATTAGCTGAGATCGCCAATCGCCTACTCTTGATTAGTCTTAAAATAGAACTATTGTACTAATCCAGGGTGCAGGAGTTGAACCTGCCTTGGGCGAATTATGAGTTCGCTGCCTCAACCGCTCGGCCAACCCTGGTTGTCTGATTATTATTTTAAGCTGATTTAGGTAAAATCTGGACAACTGATGGAAAAATCCAGATCTCGACCTCGCCTTTCAGAGAAAAGAGAGATACAGGCTATCCTATTTCCCTATTTTCCCATAAATTGAGTTTGTGACAGCTCGTGAGTCAGTTCCAGGTAATCGAAAAATGTTAACATTGACTTTTTTAGCTTACATGCTATAAGAGAACCACTAGACAGAGTAACTTAAACAGCGGATGAAATTCAACTCGACTGTAGCACTGACGTTAATTCTCCTGGCAATGATGCTAGGTGCCGGTTTTGTCAGTTCAATGTGGGGATTCACTATTGGTCATGAAGCCCTCAAAGGCATTACTCAGCCGGATGTTCGCCCCACCAAGAAGTTAGTCAACGATCAGCAAGGAGCTTCTCCGGGTAACGAAGGGGTAGCTATGTTACGGGAAGCTGAGATTCTGGCTAACGTTAATGCCTATATCAAGGGCAAGGGTAACGAGGTGAAGACTGATAATAATTCAGCCAAGGATAGCCAAGACGAGTCAACACCCAAAAGTAGTCCCTCTGACAATGAGTCACCTAATGCTGATGCCCCTAGCCCAGACGGAACGTTGGCGAGTACCAATTCCCTAAATTTGCCGATCAAAAGTCAGGATAAAGGAGTCACTTTGGAGGTTACTTCCACTAGCGTACAGGGCGGTTCTTTATTGTTGAATGTTAGTTTAAAAAACGAGGGTTCTGATTCTGTAAGGTTCCTTTACAGTTTTTTGAATGTTACTGACGATAAGGGACGCGCTCTCAGCGCGATTACCGAAGGCTTACCCGGAGAATTGCCAGCGAATGGCTCTGGATTTTCGGGTACTGTGAGTATCCCAACTGCGTTGCTTGATGATGCTAAAGCACTATCCTTGACGCTGACAGATTATCCCGATCAAAAACTCAAGTTGAAAATGTCGGAAATTCCTGTAACGAGATAAGCCGCAACAAATTATGCAGAAATGAAAATGTATTTAATGAAGTGGTTTGATCGGTCCTTTTACCATCGCAAATGGGGAACCGAAAACCGAATCATTTTTGTAAGGTTAGTCGCATTTATAGCAGATTCTAGGTCTATGAAGTACACCTCAGAAACCCGGTTTCTCTGCACCGAACATACCTGAAAATTACTGCTAGTGTATCTCATAACAGCGGTAACCGCTGTAGTAAAGTCTAAACTCCTGAACTTTTTTATTCTGAACTTTTTTATTGTATGGTTGCCCACCTAATGGTTTTCCTAACAGTCAGTGGGGCTACTACCCTCACAGGTAGAGATATTCTCTTGCGATTATTATCAGTATTTCTCCTAATTACAATTAACGCCTTTTTTGTCGCGGCTGAATTTTCTATGGTTTCGGTGCGACGCTCCCGTATTAATCAATTAGTTGAAGCGGGTGATATTCAAGCAAGAACTGTTCAATCATTGCAACAAAGTATTGACCGCCTCCTTTCTACAACGCAGTTGGGTATTACCCTTTCTAGTTTGGCATTGGGTTGGATTGGTGAGAATACGATGGCGGTTTTGGTAGCATATTTACTCAGCAAACTACCTCTATCACCAGAGCAAGGACAGGCAATTTCCCATTTGCTAGCAATCCCTGTCGCATTTTTTCTGATTGCTTATTTCCAAATTGTATTAGGGGAACTTTGTCCCAAATCGGTAGCTTTGCTTTACTCAGAAGAGTTGGCAAGATTTCTTGGTCCTCCTAGTATTGCGATCGCACGGTTTTTTAATCCGTTTATTTGGATTTTAAACCAATCGACTCGCTGGCTCCTACGGCTTGTGGGTATTAAATATACAGGTCAAAGCTGGTATAACCAAGTTACACCAGAAGAGTTACAGCTTATTATCACCACGGAACGGGAGTCTAGTGGACTAGAAGCGGAAGAAAGAGAACTCCTCAATAATGTATTTGAGTTTGGTGAGGTTTTGGCATCAGAAGTGATGATACGTCGCACTAGCATTACGGCTATTTCCACTACTGCAACTTTGCAAACAATCCTTACGGAAATTGCTCAGACTCAGCACTCTCGCTATCCCGTTATTGGGGAATCCTTAGATGATATTCGGGGCATTATTTCCTTTAAGGAGTTAGCAGAGCCTTTATCTCAAGGGCATCTTTCCCTAGAAACAACTATCGATTTGTGGATTCGTCCCGCTCGGTTTGTCCCAGAAGGAATGCCCCTGAGCGAACTATTGCCATTGATGCAGCGATCGCACTTAGCTATGGTTATAGTTGTCGATGAGTTTGGTGGTACTGCTGGGTTAGTCACGCTCAAAGATTTGGTGGCTGAAATTATTGGCGATAATCCTAAACCAGAGAGTACAGATAAGTCACCGATCAAAATTATCGACGAGCGGACTTTTCTGGTACAAGCCCAAATGAATTTACAGGAAGTTAATGAAGTTTTGGAGTTAAATTTACCGATAATTGATGAATATCAAACATTGGGAGGATTTGTCCTCTATAAGTTTCAGAAAATTCCGCAAAAAGGTGAAATTTTATACTATGATAATCTTGAGTTAACTGTTGTATCTGCTCAAGGTCCGCGACTGGATCAAATTCGCATCCATCGGCAAATTGTCGAACATTTTTTGAGCGTTAGCGAAGCAGCTCCTTTGGGGCATCGCTAGTCTCACTAGTTAGGGCTTGCTGAATAAGATCGAAAGCCTTGATAAATAAGGATTTAAGGCTTTTTTGGCTCTAGACAAGTGCAAGAATTTTGAACTAGGGTAGTTCAAAATTCTTGCACTTTTGGGAAACTGAGCCAAAAAATAAGCTCGTATTTCCCCCCTGCCCCCTGCCCCCAGGGGCTGTTTCATTCTCAAGTTTTACGACAGATTGAAATCTGTCGCTACACAGACAAAACCTGCCTTCGCAGGTTAGCAAGTTTTGCATTAGCTTATTAACAAATAAGTTGAACCGCCGAAGGGCGGTTTAGCCTGTGTAGCAACAGGTTTTAACCTGTTGCTGTGGGAGAATGAAACAGCCCTGCCTGCCCAACTGCCTCTTTGAAGCCGAGCCAAAAACTTATTCAGCAAGCCCTAGTTATTGCCTAACAAGGGGCATATGCCCCGCATATGCCCCTTGTTAATTATTGTTGCTTGTTCCTTCTAAAAGGGCGAGTAACCTAAGCCCAAAGCACTAATCCTGGCTCATAAGGGCTTGAGAGATTATCGTGTTTAGGTAACACGCGCAACGACAAACCCTGCAAACCACTAGCACTATAGTTCACATCAGCAGTATAAATACTACATTTGTGTGCATCTGTCCCTTGGTAATCCATCACCACAGTCTCGGCATCAACAATTTGTCCATTGCCATTAACAGATCCCTTATAGAGTTCAACCTGGACATCATCAGCCGTTAATCCGGCTAAATTAATCCGAGTTTTCACCGGAATGGATTGGTTAACTACCAAATCATTTGGGGCAGCGATATCAACATCCTCAATTTTAATGTCGAACCAATGTTCAAACAGTCGCTCCTTCCATGAGGCTAAATCCTTTGCAGGCTTATAAGTACCCTCAGTCATGGCCAAATAACGTTCATGGGCTGGGAAATAGCCATTCATAGCATAATCCCGCAGCATCCGCGATGTGTTGAACATAGGGCAATTGAGACGAATCGCGTCTTTCATCTTCGCCACCCAACCGCGAGGAATCTTTTCTTGATCGCGATCGTAGAATAAGGATACTACTTCCTGCTCCAGTAAATCGTAGAGCGAATTAGCTTCCACCTCATCCTCATAATCAGGATTATCATATTCTTCACCGTGACCAATTGGCCAACCAGTCCGAACATAATCCGCCTCATCCCACCAGCCATCGAGGATACTCAAATTCATTACCCCATTCATGGCTGCCTTCATCCCAGAAGTACCCGATGCTTCACGAGGGCGGCGGGGGGTATTTAACCAAATATCGCAGCCAGAAACCATTAAACGGGCAATGTGGATGTCGTAGTTGGGAACGAAAACCACGCGATCGCCAATTCCAGCTTCTCGAATAGTATGGATAATTTGGCGGATTAACTCTTTGCCCGGTGTATCCTTGGGATGGGCTTTCCCAGAAATGACAAACTGTACTTGTCGCTCCTTATTCCCTGTCATAATCTTTTTGATCCGTTCCATATCCCGCAGGAATAAATTAGCTCGCTTGTAGGTAGCAAACCGACGAGCAAAACCAATCGTTAAAATGCTAGGATCGAGGACTTCACGGGCTTTTTCCAGTTCTGCTGGGGTAGCACCGCGATCGCGCAAATGAAACTGTAAGCGCTCCCGCACTGACATTACCATCTCAGAACGACAAGCTTGGTGATTGCGCCATAATTCTTCATCTGGGATAGACGAGATACGTTCCCAGAGGGGATCTTCTGGTCCTTTATCTGACCAAGATGGACCAAGATAGCGATCGTATAATTCTTGATTAGACTTAGCTACTACACTGCGAGCATGGACACCATTGGTAATAGAAGTAATCGGTACTTCATTCATGGGGAGATTCGGCCACAACCCATGAAACATCTCCCGCGAGACTTGTCCGTGCAAGGCACTCACACCATTAGTCAAGCTAGCAGTTTTCAGTGCTAAGGCTGCCATACTAAAGGGAGATTGCAAATCTCCAGTATTTTCTCGTCCTAGGGCTAAGAATTCCTCTTTAGTTAAGCCGAATATGCCAGCATAGTGACCGACATAGTACATTGCCTTATCGGGTGGGAATAAGTCAAACCCAGCAGATACAGGAGTATGAGTGGTGAAAATTTGAGTGGCTAGGGCTACCTGTTTGGCTTCAGCAAAGCTCAATCCATCTTCCTGGATCAGCAATCGAATCCGCTCTAAAATTAAAAAGGCGGAGTGACCCTCATTGAGATGAAAGACAGTGGGTTTAATGCCCAAAGCTTTTAAGGCTCTTACCCCACCAATACCTAACATAATCTCCTGATGAATCCGCATATCCAAGTCACCACCGTAGAGTTCATCGGTGATATCGTGGTCGTAGGGACCATTAGGTTCAATGTTAGTGTCGAGTAAGTATAGGGAAACAGTTCCCACTTGCACTCGCCAAATCCGAGCATAGACAGTACGACCAGGATAGTCTACAGAAATGCGCATCTCCGAACCATCAGGATTTCGCTCTAGATGGAGAGGCATATTATAGAAATCATTGATGGGATAGCGCTCCTGTTGCCAACCATCAGCATTGAGGTACTGAGCAAAGTAACCTTCTTGGTAAAGTAATCCTACTGCAACTAGGGGTAATCCCAAGTCAGAGGCAGATTTTAAGTGGTCACCTGCGAGGACTCCCAAGCCACCGGAGTAAATTGGTAAGCAATGGGTGAGGCCATATTCAGCACAGAAATAGGCATAACATTCATTAGTGTCACCTTTGCCGCGATTTTTGCGATACCAGGTTCGCTCTTTGAGGTAGTCATCTAACTGCCTTGAGGCTCGTTCCATTTGCGCGATAAAGCCTTCATCTTCCGCCACTTCAGCCAATCTTGCTTGACTGATGGTACTCAGGAGCAAGACAGGATTATGACGGCTCGACTCCCACAAATCCCGATCCAAGCGTCGGAATAGATCTTTGGTTTCGACATTCCAATCCCAATGTAGGTTATAAGCCAGCTTTCGCAAGGGTTCTAGCGATGGCGGCAACTGAGCAGAGACGTTAAAGGTGCGAATTGGCTGCATAGAGCGACAAAATTACAAGTCTTACTGACGGATCATATTGTGTACTCAGTTAGGCATTATAGGTGACACATTTAATACTCTTTTAGCGACATTGCTCTGCTATGGGCTGGGGG
>NZ_JAMZMM010000642.1 GCF_024178385.1 Limnofasciculus baicalensis BBK-W-15
CAGGAGACCAGCCACGCGCCCTGCGGAATCGGATCCCGTGCGGTGCCACTGACCTGTCCTCAGGTCGGTGTCTTCGCTGCGCGCCAGCAACAGCCGTGACCGCGTCCCGCCTCTCTTCACTTCGTCTGTCCGTCTCTACGGAACGTCGTCTCTTCTTCCGAGCCTCTCGCCTCTCTCAGCATCTCCATCCACTGCTTCATCGCCTTCTCATGCCCGCGATCCGTCGGCCGGAAATAGTCCTTTTCCACACCCAGATAATCCTGGCCGCTGAGTGCATTCGCCGCATCATGGCTGTAGACATACGCCTTGCCGCTGCCGAATCCCTTCGCCGCATCCGCCGAAAGTCCCGTCGCCTTCCGAACGTTCCCATCCTTGATGTACACCGGCACCGGAATCGTGCGGCCTTCCTCCACATCCTTCATCGCCTCATCGATCGCCAAGTAACTCGCATTGCTCTTCGGCGCGCACGCCAGATAAATCGCGCATTGCGCAATGATGATCCGCGCCTCGGGCATGCCCACACGTTCGACCATCTCCCAGCACGCCGCCGCCACCATCGTTCCGCGCGGGTCCGCATTCCCGATGTCCTCACTCGCCAGAATCCCAAGTCTCCTGCATATGAAACGAGGGTCTTCCCCCGCACTCAGCATGTGCGCGATCCAGTACACCGCCGCATTCGGGTCTCCACCTCGGATCGACTTGATCATCGCCGACGCGGAGTCATAGTGCCCATCAGCCTCATACACCGCAGCCTTCTGCTGGATGGAATCTTCGGCGACCGTGCGATCAATCACGATCTTCGCCGCGCCTTCCTTCGTCGCACTCAGGACCGCCACTTCCAACGCCGTGAGCGCTCGCCGCGCATCCCCATCGCACTTGACGGCCCACACCTTCAGCGCGTCATCGCTCGCTTCGATGTCGAGCTCGCCGTACCCACGCTCCTTGTCCGCGATCGCCTGCCTCAACACCCGCACGATGTGCTCTTCGCTCAGCGACTCCAATCGGAACAACGTCGATCGCGACACCAGCGCCGAGTTCACCGCGAACAGCGGGTTCTCCGTCGTCGCGCCGATGAGCGTAATCAGCCCGCGCTCGACGTCCCCGAGCAACACATCCTGCTGCGACTTGCTGAAGCGATGGATCTCATCCAAAAACAAAATCGTCCGCCGTCCCTCAACCTCCAATCGATGCACCGCCTCATCGATCAACTCACGGATCCGCTTCACGCCGACGCTCGCCGCATTCTCGCGTTCGAAGTGCCGTTTCGTGTGGTTCGCGATCAGTTCCGCGAGCGTCGTCTTCCCGGTCCCCGGCGGGCCATGAAAAATCAGCGACGTGATCGCATCCGCCGCCAGCATCCGCCGCAGCAACTTCCCCGGCCCCAAAATATGCTCCTGCCCGGCGTACTCCTCAAGCGTCCGCGGGCGCATGCGCAGCGCGAGCGGCCTCACCGCATCTCGCTTCTGTTCTCGTTTCGCCGCCCACAGGTCCATGCTTCCTCCGTGCCTCTCACTCTATGGCGCCGTCGGCGATGGCCGATGTTTGTTTGGGTTCGGCCGCGCACAATCCGCATTTCTTCTCACCAGCGACGGGCGATGCCGTGATCCTTTGCGTCCAAACTGGTAGGTTGCTTAGTCACTCGCTAACATGCCCGCCTTGGACGGCGCGCACCCACTCATCCTCGCCTCGCTCGCCTGGCTTTGCTGGGCGTGGATCAGTCGGGGCCTCCTCAACAATCCGCGCCGCGATCCGATTTATGGCATCCTCATCTCGTTCATCCGCCTCTACG
>NZ_JAMZMM010000201.1 GCF_024178385.1 Limnofasciculus baicalensis BBK-W-15
CTGGGGGCTAGGGGTTGAAGGTAAGAGGTGATTATGGGTGAGTGGCTATCGGTTAAAATCGATCTAATTTCTCTTGCCCCTGACCTCTTACCTCTTTTAACCTAAACCTAGTTCCCGTTTCAGGAGACTAATGGACTTGCTACCAATATAAGTCTCACTACAAAATATTTTAGGGGCGCGAATTAAGTCGTCTCTAGCATCACTAATTGCCTGTTTCACGGTGGGATAACTAGCTTGATCGCTAATAATAGTTTTAGCAGTCCGGACTAAAGCCTTAAGTTTATACCGATCGTGAACCTGCGCTGTCATTACCAGCAAGTCATCCCCGCGCAAACTGTGGATGAGTACTTCGGCAATCCCGAGGATACCCACACTCAGACTAACGCAACCCAAACAACTACCTTTGGGAAGACTTTTGACGATATCGATTTCTGGGACATAATCGTGGATATCAACAGGAATCACCCGCACAGCTTTGGGAGCCGCAATTTCTTCGGCAAGCTTGATGAAATAGCGATTAGTCACTACCGTGCCAGAATTAGTCCTTTCTAGGGTTTGAGCAAGTTCTTCCATTGGTACTAACTGTACAGGAATTCCCAAAGCAGATTCTAACTCTTGCGCCATCAACTCTCCAGCACCCATATCGCGCGACTCAACCGTAACCAGGACTCTAGCACTACAACGGAGCCGCCAGTCTATTTCCGCCAGAAATAACTCCCTCGCTTGAGAGAGGGAACGCCCTTGCCCTAAAAGTTGATCTAGACTCTCTTGTACCACTTTCGATGCTTCGGGATACTGTTGTAGCAGGGGAGAGCCATGGGCACCTGCTTCATGTCCTTGTGCCTTGACATAAATACCCGAGCCTGCCATAGATTCTACCAGTCCAGTCTCTTCTAACTGGCGGTATACTTTACTGATTGTATTGCGATGTAAACCAGTCTCCATCGCCAGTTGACGGGTACTGGGCAATTTATGTCCAGGGGGATATTGCCGAGATGCGATCGCAAACTGTATCTGATCGAATAGTTGTTTTGATGCTGGGATTTCGCTATCACTTTGAATCCGATATTGAACCATCTCCATCTCTCCTTCTCTAATCTCTATTAATTAAAAGTCAAAATTACCATATTTTTATTTGTCAATAATTTACTTCGTTACTCCATCTGACATTTCCCCTTACCTCTTCTATTATGAATGAACATAGACAGAAAATACTTCCGCCAATTATAACTTTAAACGAAAGAGGCAAAATGTTTTATGATTACAGATAAAGAATAAAGGATCGAGGCTAAAGGATGACAGATAGAGAAATTAAGACTGATTGGGTGAAAATTACCAACGATACTCTGGAAATAGCAGCTTACCTGGCAATCCCTGTAAGTGATGAACCTTGTCCAGGAGTAGTGGTATTCCAGGAAATCTTTGGTGTCAACGATCACATCCAGGATGTGACGCGAAGACTTGCCAAAGAAGGCTACATCGCTATTGCACCAGCCCTTTATCAGCGCCAAGCTCCCGGCTTTGAAACCGGATACACTCAAGAAGATATTAAAATTGGCAAACAATATAAGGAACAAACTAAAGCAACAGAAATTCTAGGAGACATTCAGGCAACAATTGATTACTTGAATGGCAAAACCCCAGTAAAACCGGGCGCTATTGGTTGTATCGGCTTTTGTTTTGGTGGTCATGTCGCCTATCTTGCTGCTACCCTACCTAATATTAAAGCCACCGCTTCCTTCTATGGTGCAGGAATTACGACGATGACTCCTGGCGGCAGTGTTCCCACAATTACTTGCACTAAAGATATTAAAGGTATAATATATCTTTTCTTTGGCATGGAAGATAATAGTATCCCCGTGGCACAAGTAGATGAAATTGAGGCACAACTAGAAAAATACCAAATTATGCACCAAGTATTCCGTTATCAGGGGGCAGATCACGGCTTCTACTGCGATCGACGCGCCAGCTACAATGAAACAGCAGCACAAGATGCCTGGAAACAGGTAAAGCAGTTATTTAAGCAAGAACTTCTGTAAGTCAGTAAACTAATTTTTTTTAATCTATTAACCGTCATGAATTCAAAAAAAACTCCTGCTCAAACCAGCAATCTATCCTTTTCCATGGATGATTTTGCCAAAGCCCTCGAAGCACAAGACTATGGGTTTAAAAAAGGAGAAGTGGTGCGAGGCAAAGTACATAACTACGAAACCAATGGTGCTTATGTAGACATTGGCGGCAAATCTCTAGCCTACATTCCAGGGAATGAAATATCAGCAAACTCCTCAGTAGATTGGACAGAAGCAATGCCATTAAATGAGGAAATGGATTTCTTCATTATCCGAGAAGAAGATGCTGATGGACAAGTTACCGTATCGCTGCGTCAGTTAGAAATTAAGAAACTTTGGGATGAAGTAGCCGTACTCCAAGAAAGTGGAAAATCATTACAAGTGCGAGTATCTGGCGTAAATAAAGGTGGGGTGACGGTAGATTTTCGAGGGCTGCGAGGATTCGTACCGCGATCGCACTTGAGGGAACGGGAAAAACTAGAATCCTTAATCGGTCAGGTTTTAACTGTTACTATACTAGAAGGAGACCGCGATCGCAACAAATTAGTCGTATCCCAACGAGAAGCAAGTCGTGCTGAGAGTTTCAGTCAGTTGGAATTAGGGCAATTAGTAGAAGGAAAAGTAGCAAGTATCAAACCCTTTGGCGTATTTGTCGATTTAGAGGGTATTACTGGTTTACTCCATATCAAGCAAGTCAGTCAGAGTATGGTAGCTTCCTTGACAACAGTATTTCAAATTGGTCAAATCATTAAAGCAGTGATTATTAATTTGGATGAAGGGCAAGGGCGGATTTCTTTATCTACTAGAGTGTTAGAAAATCATCCTGGGGAAATGTTGGAGAATATGTCTGATGTCATGGATAGTGCTGATGCCCGAGCAGAAAGGGCGAGGAAGAAGCTGTTGCAGGAATAAGTAATGGGCGAGTGGAAGCACCAGTTTTAATGGGGCGGTTTCAACCGCAGCTACACAGACAAAACCCGCCTGCGCGGGTTATTAATTAGTCTGCGCAGGGAGACTTGGGAAAGTGTAGCTGCGATTTCCAATCGCCCATGTTGGAAGGCGTGGAAGTTATGAGTTGCTATAACCGCCAGAGAATAAATTCTCTGTCTAATAGCTTAAGTCCATTAAAATGGACTAAACTCTGATTCAGTCGTCTTTAGACGACTTTAGCTATTAGACAGTGGTTTTAACCACTGGCGGGCTGTTGCGACGGTGCAAGATGGAAATAAAGATCTACCTCAGCTTGATGTCCTTTCATAAAATATATTGATCCAGGCTAATTCAATTGTAACTCACAAACGGCGCTATAATCCCCCTTTTTAAGGAGGATTTAAGAGGATCTCAACTCTCCCCAACAAAGTCAATACAATTGTCAAACACACCCTGGCACTAAAGTAGATAACCACCAACCTACCGAGAGAACATGTTAGAATCTTGCCAAGGTGCAATCCATCCTTTTTCTCCGTAAACTAAATAAACTAAGATCTAATATTGCCAAGCAAGAGGTGAAACCATGTCCATGTTCAAAAAGCTTTTAGCCAAAGTTGGGATTGGGGCAGCAACTGTTGATACACGTCTAAACCAGGATTCCTTCATTCCCGGCGAAATAATCGATGGGGAAGTCTATATTACCGGGGGAGATGTGGAGCAAGATATTAAGGAAATCCACCTATATATCGCCACCCAATACAAGCGAGAAGTTGATGACACCACCGTGACAGAAACCTGTGAATTAGTAAAATATTGCCTCTGTGATACCTTCACCATCGCCGCCCAAGAAACGAAAGCGATTAGCTTTTCCATCCAGCTTCCCTATCAAACACCACTAACAGTGAAAAACCAACCAGTTTATTTGCGTACAGGATTAGATGTTGCCCTCGCTATCGATCCAAAAGATATCGACTACATTCATGTATCCCCCCATCCTTTAATGGACTTAGTAATAAATAATATCAAAAATATTGGCTTTCAACTCCATGAAGTGGATTGCCAGTACAATCCCCGTTTAGGAGGTAATTATCCCTTTGTCCAAGAATTTGAGTTTCGCCCTACAGGTAAATACAGAGGAAAGTTAGATGAATTAGAAGTTATCTTTTCTCTAAATGCCGATGAGTTAAAAGTAAACCTGGAAATCGACAAACGGGCGCGAGGTTTGGGCGGTTTTATTGCCGAAGCATTTGATGCAGATGAAAAGCGAGTTCATCTGATCGTGACACCAGATTACCTACACCGTAGTGACGATTTAGAAGCAATTATTGATGGAACACTTCAAAAGTATATATAACAGGAAATCATGACTATTCTCTATGAAGATCGAGCAGACTACTCAACCTCAAGTAATCGCAGTATAATATATATAAGGAAGCATCTCCTCTGACAAGAAAACTAATGAGGAGAATTAAAACAATGGGAATTTTAAATTTAGAGCGGCATCATAACACATCGCAGCAGCGTCAAGCCCCCCTTACCCGCAAAGAATTAGCCATTTTGCGCTTAGGATCGGCTTATGGATTCTCCAGTGAGGGTATTGCTAAATTAATCTTAGGATTGAGAAAACGCCAAGAGCGCGATCGGAAATTGAACCAAACAAAGATTATTGACAAGCTGGTTAACCCGTTAGTAGAGATTATCTAATAAGAGGTAAGAGGCTAGAAGTAAGATGCGATGATTAAGGTAAGTTTCTATCTAAATTACATGTAATTTAAAGGAGGATGGTAATAGAAAGCAACTGCTAATATAAAGTAAGTCGCGAGGAGTAAAGTTCCATCCAACCAATTAGAACGACCACCAAAGCTAATCAGATTACTGACAATAACAGCGATCGCAACCGCCACAACTTCAAATGGATTAAAATTGAGATCGATTGGTTGCCCCACAAATTGCCCGACAAGGACCAAAATTGGCGCAACAAATAAAGAAATAAGTAAACTATCACCCATGGCGATGGAAACCGTTAAATCCATTTTATTTTTGATAGCTAATCGGACAACTGTCACATAGCCCGCTACATCACTAATCAAGGGCAGCAAAACCACGCCTGTAAAGAGTGGTGTTAGTCCGAGTCGCTTAATTTCTGATTCGATGACATTGACAAATAGATCTGATTCAAAGGCAACAGTAAGGGTGGTAGCTAACAATACTATTAGCCAAAATGATAACTTGTTTTGGGGTGTATCTCCAGTCAATTCATTAGTTGCTTCATCCATTCCTTCATCTGCTATCCCAATGTCGTAAAGGTAGCTGTGGGTTTTGAGCGAAAATAGCAGCGTTAGCCCGTAGACGAGAATCAAGACTGTTGCTACAATAATGGAGAGATTGCGAATCGCAGTAGAATCTACTATTTTGGAGGTGTTAATTACCATTGTCGGGAGTGCGATCGCAGTTACAGCTAATGTCATAGAAGAGCCATTAACTCTCGCAAAAATCGGCTTAAATTTTTGCTCTTTATAACGTAGTCCCCCCGCTAGCATCGCCAACCCTAACAGTAGCAACAGCGCATTGATAATACTACCCGTAATACTAGCTCGCACGATATCCACCAGTCCATTTTTCAGTGCCACTAAAGCAATAATTAGCGTCGTGGCGTTGCCAAAAACTGCATTGACTAAGCCTCCAATAGATGGCCCAGTCACCACCGCAATCTTTTCCGCAGCGATACTCAGCCAAATGGAGAGGGGAATAATCGCCAGTATCGATGTCATCAAAACCGCAAATTCACCCCATCTCAAGAAATCGGCAGCGATTGAAAAGGGGACGAAAATTAGTAAAATTAGGGGAATCAGGGATTTATTGACCATAGCTGTTAAATAGGAGTAAATTGACTTTACCTCACTTATCGCCACTAGTAAAATAATAATTATGATTGACCAAACTTGGTACGAGCGAATTCCAGGAGTCCCCGAACAAATCTCAGCGGGTGGCATCGTTGCACGCCTAGAGAATAACCAGATTTATGTAGCCTTAGTACAAGAAAATAACAGGACCGAATATGTCTTGCCCAAAGGACATGTCGATCCAGGTGAAACTATTGAAGAAGCAGCCAAGCGAGAAATAGCAGAAGAAGCAGGATTATCAAACTTACAACTCATCGCTCCTCTAGGCGTGCAAGAAAGACTAGACTTTCGGAAAAGAAGTTGGAAAAAAATTCACTATTTTCTATTTATCACCGAGCAAGTAGAAGGTATTCCTACCGATCCTTACATTCATTATAAGCTGGACTGGTTCCCCCTCGAGCAACTCCCATCATGCTTTTGGCCAGAACAAAAAGAACTAATTGAAACAAACCGCGATCGCATTATTGCACTTGTGATAAACTATCCGGAAGTAACCGAAGCCATCACGTAGAAATATAAGGAGATTTTTCCGAGAAATCAGCTATGACTGATAACTATTCCCAGATGAACTTAACTCGTCACACCCATTCCCAACTTGCCGATATCGTATCAGGTTTCAAGGCGGTACTAATCCAATCCGGTATTCCTGAAGCTACAACTATTGAATGTACCTTTGTCAATCGCAAGTTAGAGTCAGAAGACTCTAGCGTCTTGCCTCAAGGATGTAAATATAAATGCTGGTACAATCAATCCAAAAATTCAACTCAGTGTGGCATCGTCTGTAGTGTGACAGCCTAAATCCCAATCGATTGGCAAGAACTTCATCAAATCTTCACATAATAGGGGGTGACACCCTTCACCCCCAAATAATATAATGGTGTATGTAGATGCACCCTGATAGTCTGGAGAGTCGCCTCGTGTGGCTCTCTTATTTTTTTTTGGAGTAGGGAGTAGGGAGTAGGGGAGAAGATTTTTAACTCAAAACTCAAAACTCAAAACTCAAAACTCCTAATTCCTCATTCACCCCATCAGAATCACCGTATCAATAACATGGATAACCCCGTTATCCGCCTCAATATCGGGCGCTAAGACAGTAGCATTTTTCACCTCAAACCCATCAGAACAATCAATTCTAATCGCAGATCCCTCAACAGAAGTCACCGAATCAACCGTTGCCAAATCCGCTTGGGTTAACTTACCCGCGACGACATGATAGGTAAGAATCCGCGCCAGTTGAGGAATATTCTGAAGTAAGGTTTGGATTGTCCCTGGTGGTAACTTAGCAAAAGCCTCATCATTCGGGGCAAAGACAGTAAAAGGACCAGGGCTTTTGAGCGTCTCTACTAAGCCAGCAGCTTGGACAGCAGCTACCAGCGTATTAAAAGAACCCGCACCAACTGCAATATCAACAATATCAGCCATCTATTTCAACTCATCCGATCAAAAATTATTGTAACCGTTTCATGAAAACAAAGACTCACCAGATCAGCCGTGTTTTCCATGGCAATAATGCAAAGTTTTTACCAAAAAATAACCTTTCCTACTATTCATCATCCCCTACTGTGACGAACTCCTCGAACCCCTACCGCCATCAACAACTAACAACCGCCGAGTAATGGTAGTCATGCCATTGGCTCGAATTAACACGGCTGAAATCCAGCGATTTTCTTTTGTTACAGGTGCTTTCCCCTCCTTAAAAAGTCCACCTCCTGGCAATAACTCCAACTCAAAGTCAGAAGGTTGGCTATAGCGCTCCGGAGTAATCGGTTCTTCTATCGCCGTTCCCAATAACATATCATTCCCTAAAGGTTCCTTGACGATCGCATCAAAAGCAAAAGGCTGATTAACAGACACCTGCTCTGGTAAATTAACCTGTACTGTGGGTGGATTAGAGCCGGAAACGATCTGAGACGCTTCTGCTAAAATTTCTGAGTAAACGATTTTTTGACCTTCGTAACGCTGGCGCGATCGCAAAGTAGATTCCAATTTCCCTTTCATGCCGTTGCTTGAGTCACTCCCAGTAATGTATGTAATCGTTTCGGCTACAATAGCATTGCCCTCATTCTGCCAAGACTGGAGTTCCGTGCGGTAGTTTAACTGGGGATAATGTTCCCAGAATTTTTTGAGGACTTCTTCCATCGCCGAGCGATTTAAGCCATCGCCATTCTTGAAATTGTTACCATAGAACTGCATTACACCAGAAGCATCCCGCCGATTCGCTGCCGCATCGATTTGGGAAAGGGCTTCTTTCAGGGCTGGCGGTGCAGTTTCGGCTGTTTCGGCTTTGACAGGATCAGCCGAAGCCACAGTTAGACTGAGGGTTAATAGAAAAAATATTGACCTGTGAGGCGACAACAACTTCGCTTTTGTGCTAGAAAACTGGGAAAGGAGACCGAGTAAGTTTAGCGGATTGACCATGGGGGGTATCGTAGAAAATAGTTTAATCGCAGAAATTGGTCTTTAAATGGCGGTTAAGATGCTATTGTCGCCAATTTGCTACTGATTGATTTTAGCTTTGGATCGCAGTTACCTGTAGGAGGATGAGAAACCTTGGATAAAATGCCGAAGCGCTTACTGATTGCCGCTAGTGGTACTGGAGGACATATATTTCCCGCGATCGCACTAGCCCAAAAGTTACCCGATTATAAAATTGGTTGGCTGGGTGTCCCCAACCGAGCGGAAAAAAACCTCGTCCCTCCCCAGTATTACATCCACGAGATCGAAGCTGAAGGCTTTCAAAAACCCTTTGGTTTAGGTACATTACGCACCTCCCTGGGCTTACTCTGTTCCATTTATAAGGCATGGCAAGTCCTGATCGATGGTCCTTTTGAGGGACTCTTCACCACTGGCGGTTATATTGCTGCACCCGCAATTATTGCCGCACGTTTACTTGGTTTACCAGTAATTCTACACGAATCTAATGCGATTCCCGGCAAGGTAACTCGGTTGCTTGCTCCATTCTGTACTGCGGTGATCCTGGGTTTTGAAGATGCTGCTAAGTATCTACCCCTAGCCAAAACCCTCACTGTGGGTACACCAGTGCGAGGCAGTTTTTTTGATAAAAAGAAGCTAGATTTACCCATTCCTGAAGATGTCCCTTTGGTTGTAGTTGTTGGTGGTTCCCAAGGCGCTGTTGCTGTGAATCAACTGGTGCGTCAATGTGCCAATACTTTATTTGAAGCGGGTATCTGGATCGTTCATTTAACTGGGGAAAACGATCCAGATGTTGGGAGTTTACAACATCCTCAATATATCCAAATGCCCTTTTACAACGAGATGCCAGCGCTGCTACAACGCGCTAATCTGGCAATTAGTCGTGCTGGTGCGAGTGCCTTAACAGAATTGGCGATAACTAAAACGCCATCTATTCTCATTCCCTATCCTTATGCGGCAGAAAATCACCAAGCTTATAATGCTGCTGCCTTTGTTCAAGCTGGTGCGGCTGTAGCTTTTCTTCAGGAAGAATTAACACCTGAAATCCTATCAAGTAAGGTTTTGGATTTATTAAATTCTCCCGAGCTTCTCAAACAAATGACTGGCAGCGCGATTCATTTGGCAAGACAAGATAGTACGGAGCGTTTGAATATTATAGTACGTTATGTTATGGATGGAAAGAAAATCCCAAAAATTAATAATTAATATCCAATTGCCCTCTAACCTAGAATTTGTAGAGCAGGCATCTCGCCTGCTTAAATACAAAAATATCAAAAAGTGTCCATTATTCTAGCTTTCCCAATAAAAGAACAATTGGCTCTAGCCCATTGTTCTTAATGGGCTAAAGCCAATTGTTCTTTATTCATGGGCGAGGAGAGACTCGAACTCTCACGACCGGAGGCCGCCACATTTTGAGTGTGGTGCGTCTACCAATTCCGCCATTCGCCCTTGGAAGTCATTTCACCATTATACACGATCTGCGCCTGATGCAACAAAGATTGATAATTTTGAGAACTAGCCCAACGATCGATCTCTCTAGCACGTAGCACGGGAACGGGATGAGACAGTTGCGCTGTCTGGGTTTGCTTGAGGAGTTGACCCAACTCTGTATTACTAATATTATCGTAAGCTCTGGCTTGATCGATGAAGGCATCAAGGTTGAGTTGTGGTGCTAGAGTCGGGGAACCACCTGCAAGTTTCATCAAGACAGACATGACGACTCTGGGGTTTTGAGTTGCTAAAAGTGCAGCGCGATCGCAAGAAAATTCTGCACACCGCAACCAGTTGAGGAGTTGTTCTTGAAGATTTTGAGCAATTACCGTGCCCCAAATGGGTAGGATACTCGCCGCCAAGATCATAATATTAACAGGGGTGAGGTAAACCCCATGTTCGCACTTCAGGTGACCTAGTTCGTGAGCGATAACCGCCTGAATTTCTTCTGGTGTCAGGATATCGATTAAGGATGTGTGGAGTACAATGAAGGGTTGCTTACCCCGCATTGCCAGAGTATAAGCATTGGGTGCGGGATTTTGCTGGACGTAAAGCTGAGGTGGCTCTAAATCGAGAACTTTGCAGGCTTCTAAGAGCAGGTTATGGAGGTGCGGCAGTTGGTTTTCCCCAACTAAAACGCTGGCGGCGATATTATTTAGGTAAAAAAACTGTTCTGCTAGGGAGCCGAGGAGATTCCGTACTATCAAGTCAAGTCCAGGTATTTGCTTGAGGGCTTGAGTAGCTTGAAAATCCAGGGGATGACGGAATTGATCGGCTTTTAGCCCTAGTAGGAGTGTTTTGGGAAATGTCATGGGAACAAATATAAATTAAGAGTTGGCTAGCTATTGATATATTGACGTACTGATACTTTTAATCCAGACAATTTCAGACATTCTGCGATCGTCTCAATGTAACACACTCATCAGATATAGCGCTTCTCGCTGGTATATTTATAGTACAAATGCTCTAATGCACTCCAGATCGAGCATCCATTTTTAACTGTGTAACCACACCAGCGCGGACTGCTATACATCTGAGAGGATGGTCTTTTGGAGCTTGTAGTTTAAATAGCTTGGTTTATACTATAGAACAGAAGTAATTGTCAAGTTAACTTGACAATTGTTTACAATTGTTATAGCAACCGCCAGGGCGGTTAAGACATTCTCAGTTCCTGAAACCATTGATTT
>NZ_JAMZMM010000202.1 GCF_024178385.1 Limnofasciculus baicalensis BBK-W-15
GCCCCCTGCCCCTCCTGCTTTTTGAAGGGGAATTTACGGATAAATCTCCGTAAGCCCTAAAGTATTTGAAGACTTAATAAAGATCGATCAATTTTGTTGCCGATACCCAGGATCTTGCAATAAGATACAAAATAGCGTCATACAAACGTATTACTTGTATTACTTTTATCGAGCTGTCCTACAGCCGGAAAGCAGGAGATGGGGGAAGGATGAAGTGTAATGTGACATTAATCGCAGAAAACGGGATGAGATTCTCTGGTACACTTCATCCTTCAGTTGACATAGTTTTGGCAAAGAGTTGTTTTGAGACGAAATCCCATGTGCTTCACTAACCAACAAATGAAACCCATAGAAGAGAATATCTTGTTATCTTCCCTAACTATGGAAATCGACAGTATTTTTATACAATTACGCAAGGCTGATAAAATTATTTTTAATGAAATTAACTGTCTAGAAAGAAGTTCAATTAATCGATTAAAAAGTCAATCACTTAGCCTGGTTGATGGTAAAAGGCTCAAAACCAGCATTTATCAAATGTATCCCCATCGCTTATTGTGGGATGAACACATTATCTATATGCTGGAAAATGAAGGGAATAACCTGTTCAAATTGATTGATGAATATAATGAATATCTCAATTTGAGGCAGATTGTTCAAGACAGGCAGGATTATACAGAGTTGATACAGGTTGACAATCAACTTGCGGTGGCGACTCGACGATTAGGGGCAATGTTTTATCACTTAAATAGTCATGTCAATTTGATAATAGTGTTGCTGGGAAGCGCAACAATTGAAGTAGAGAAGCAGCAGGTTGGAGTGAAAAATGGTCAAGAATACTTCAATAATCGGAGAATCGATCCATGTCACTGTTGATGGAGTAAGATCGTGAAAAGTATAGAACAGGTATTAATCTAGCATATATTCTGTCACAGGCAAGATGCCTGTTCTACGAATGATGAAATTCGTTACCTCCCCATAACCCCATTACAAAAAGTGTGAAACTCTTGAGGAGTTGCTTCACTAATACTCTGAGATTCCAGATTATTTTCTAAATAATCCTGTAACCAACCACAACCTCGCTGTAATAAATCATCTAAATCAAAGCTCCAGACAATCACGGTTTTATCCTCACTTGCTGATGCTAAGAATTTGCCATCTGGACTGAAACTTAAGCCAAAGATTGCCGATGTATGACCTTTTAATGAATTGATTAAATGCCCCTGGCGACGAGTCCAGATATTCACAGTTTTATCTTCGCTAGCAGAGGCAATAAACTCTCCATCCGGGCTAAAAGTAACCCAATTTACTGAACCATTATGCCCTTCTAAACTTTTGATAAAATCGCCATTGTTATGCCATAGATTAACTGTGCCATCACTACTAGCCGAAGCTATTAATTTGCCATCCGGACTAAAAGTTACCCAATTGACAGGACCGTTATGCCCTTGTAATGGTTTAATTAACTGACCATCGCTATTCCAAAGTTTAACAGTTTTATCTTCAGATGCAGAAGCAATAGTATTGCCATCGGGACTAAAAATTGCACCCCAAACCTCAGCATTATGACCTGATAATGTTTTATATAATGTACCATCAGAGTGCCATAGTTTTACTGTTTTATCGCTACTGCTAGAAACAATAAGCTTACCATTTGGACTAAAACTTACACTATTGACTCTATCCTGATGCCCTTCTAATGTTTTGAGCAACGTGCCATCTATGCCCCAAAGTTTAATCGTTTTATCCCAGCTAGCGCTAGCAATAATTTGACCATCGGGAGAAAAATTTATACTACTAACAGCATCACTATGGGCTGGAATAGTTTTGAGGAGAACCCCATTTTCATGCCAAAGCTTAATAGTTTTATCCCAACTAGCCGTAGCAATAGTTTTACCGTTAGGAGAAAAAGTTACACTACTAACTGGTTGATTGTGTCCCTTAATAGGTTTAATCATACCCCCATTAGCTTGCCAAAGTTTAATGGTATTATCTGCGCTGGCACTAGCAATAATTTTGCCATCGGGACTAAAATTGACTCCTTCCACCATCCTGCCATGCCCTTGAAGAGTTTCAATTAACATACCATCTGTTGTCCAAAGTTTAATGGTATTGTCCGCACTTCCACTAGCAATGGTTTTACCATCGGGACTAAAACTAACACTAATTACCGCATCACTATGCCCTTTAAGTGTTTTAATTAATGTTCCATCCGTGCGCCAAAGTTTGATAGTATTATCTGCACTCGCACTAGCAATGATGTTATCATTAGGGCTAAAATTTACATCCAAAACTGGCTGAGTATGGGCATCTATAGTTTTAATTAATGTTCCATCTTTGCGCCATATTTTAATTGTCTTATCTCCACTCGCTGAAGCAATCAGTTCACCATCGGAACTAAAACTTACGCCTAATACCCAATTTTTATGCCCGGTAAGAGTTTTGAGAAGTTTTCCATCTTTACTCCAAAGTCGCACCGTTTTATCTTCAGATCCAGAAGCAATAGTTTGACCATCTGGACTAAAGCTGATACTATGGACGCGATCTCTATGTCCTATTAAAGTTTTACTTGATTTGCTATTTATACCCCAAGATTTACCATTTCTATTCCAAAGTTTAATTGTTCCATCTTCAGAAGCGGAAGCTAACATCTGCCCATCAGGACTAAATCTGATGGAATAAACTCCTGCGGTATGATCTCGTAAATTTTCAATAAATTCCCCATCTTTGCTCCATATTTTGATAGTATTATCTTTACTTGCTGAGGCAATAAGTTGACCATCGGGGCTGAAAGTAACGCTACTAACCCAATCTCCATGTCCCCGCAAACGGTTCCGTTCTCTTACCTGATAAACTACCTGTTGCAAAGCTGTAATTATCCGCATTCTCGTCTCTGAATTTACTCCAAATGACTTGCGCAATTCTCGACTAGCCCATAAACTTTTAGGTAGGGCATCAAACTGTCGATTAGATGCGACTAAAGCTTCTGAAGAGGCATTGAGGGCAATCAAATTAGCATTATTTTCGCTGAAGGCGGATCTAAATCCCAGTCCTCCAGCAATGATAGTAAGGGTTGCTAGCATTAATCCCAGTAAACGAGCATCTCGCAAGCGTTTCCGTAAGACTTGATTAAGTTTATCTTCTGTTTTCCGTTGTTTATCTTCCGTTTTCCGTTGTTTATCTATCGCTTCTCCCTGCTTTTTATTTGCGTCTGCAAGTTGGGCGCGTAGCTGTTTTTCTCGGATAAGTTGCTGAATTTCTTGTTGACTAAGTTTGTCTCTTTTGCGCAATTCTTCTAATTCTTCTTGAATATTCAGTTGTTTGTTATGGCGGATAAATTCGACGAGATAATCGTGAACTAATTGATATCTGTTGGTGGGAACTTCTGGCAAGAGAAATACCAATCCAGATTTTTCGAGTATTTCTAAAATTAAAGTTAATGATTTTGTCTCAATTGCTGACTCAATCGATAATTCTGCACGAGTTTTCAAGGGACGGTTATTATTTTCATCCGTCATTAAATGCAAGACAATCCAAGCCGCTTGTTCGTTTTCTGGTCCGCAATCTTTAATCACTTTTTCTAAAAAGCGCTCGGCAAGTTTCTTCACAGGACCCCGTTCCCGATACATCGCCAAGTTTGTAATATTTTCTGCTTGTAGTTGCGCTCCGACAATTTGTAACTCAATTGGACGAACGGAGTTATGTTCCCCTGCTAAATCCCGAACTAATTGGTCAATTAAGGCGGGTTCTAAATAGAAATGGGCATGTTCAGTTAAGCTTTCAATTACATCACGAGCGTTAGGTAATAAAAAGTTGCCTAATGGATAGCGAATTTTCTTATCGAGAATACCGTTTTCAATAATATCGATATTAAATTTTTCTAGTTCTAGTAAATGGTGTAAATAATCTTGACGAATAGAAATAATAACTTTGACAAATGCTAAGTTTAAACATTTTCGCAATAACTCATAAAATAATCGCTTTTGATCTCCATTTGTATGACCGAGAAAAAATTCTTCAAATTGGTCAAAAATTAGAACAGTCAATAAATTGCGATCGCCGTTTTCTTTTAACTGATTCAGGATAACTTTAATCCCGCTTCCCTCCTCTCCTACTTCCCTCTGTGTCAATGATTTAACTAGTTCCCCAATCCAATCAGTATAAACTTGTAATACAATCGGCAAAACAATGCGATCTCCTAAAGGTTTGTATGTCAGTGCCGGGACTAATCCTGCCAAGACAATGGAACTTTTTCCTACTCCAGAAGGACCGTGAATTACTGTCAGTTTATAATCGGTACGACTCAACCTTTCGATTAATTGATTTACATCTTTATTTCGCCCAGATGCCGCAATTTCTTGGGCGACAATTTCTTGTTGTTCCAGAGGAGTTATGGTAGGATTAGTTACTAATAGTCTAGGTTGCAAACGACTTGCCCCAATGAAGGCTCGAAAACCATATAATTGCTCAACTGCCCGTTGTTCTTGCTTGATTCTAAATGCTTCTAAATATCGGCTTTGCTCGAAGTAAAGATGATGTAAAGTTTCTAATAAATGAAGATAGCGTTGCAGCTCGTAACGATTATCGCTGGATTCAATCGCTCCTGGCAATTGGCTAGTGGCAATTTCTAACTGTGCGATCGCTTTTTCTGAATCACCGAGTTCCCGATAGGATTTAACTAGAAATAATTGATATATTTGAGTTAATAAAAATGGGTGTAATCCTTGGTAATGACTCCCTAAATCTGACAGAGAATTCAATAAATTTAAGGCTTTTTGAGCTAGTTGATTAGCATCTGTCCACCTCGACTGAGAAAGTGCTACTTCAGCTATAAAGCCATAATCTTGTGCCAGTTGTACTGGAGAGCCATATATTTGATGTAATCTTAGAGCCTTTTGCCCCCATATTTCTAAAGTATCCCACCCCCCTAAATGTTGCAGAACTTCAGCCAATTGGGTAATAAATATAGCTACCAATTCTTGACGATTTGCCCGAGTAAAAACTTCCACAGATTGGCACAAATAAGGCCATGCTTCCTCCCAGTGGCGATATCGTTGCGCCCGATGCAAATCGGCATTACGGCAATAACATAAGCCGAGATAAAATAATAAAATTCCCTGCCTTTCTAAATTATTGGTTCCGCGCCAAAATTGCAAACTTTTTTTGTAACGGAATATAGCATTCGGGATAGAATCGGTCCCATAGTCATATTGACCAAAAACAAATTCTAAACTAGCCTGTAACTCTGGGTTAATAACTTCTCCACGACTTTGTAAATCCTGCACCGCAGAATCTAATTCTAACCTAGTTTGGCAATCCGTAGCAAGATTCAAATGAGAATGGTGCGTACAAACACGCCACGGCGCATATTTTACATCACCTCCATTCAAAACATTTTTAAATAGAGAATTCACCTTTTGTTTCAGAAAATTAACTAACTCCTCTGTAGATATTTCAAACTTAATCGGCGGTGCGCCCCAACTAGTAAAATCAGGTGCTAACTGTACCAACTTTTGCAAAACACTATCGTTTACCCACAAGACAAGAGGAAAAGGCAAACGTTTGCGAAACTCATCCCGTACTTGATTACTTGAAGTCAACAAATCATCAAGAGAAACGACAGATTCTAGCCCCAAAATCACCACAGCAAAATCAGAATTTACCCCAAGCCCCCCCAATCCCCCATATTCCTGAAGGGTTGTATAAAGCGTTTTCACCGACTCTGGTAATACAAATTCTTGGATTTGATATCTGTTTTTCGATAGAGTTTTCAAGCGATGTAATATGCGCTTTTGCAACAGTTTATAATTGCAGCGCACCAATACTAGAGAAAACTCACCTTGAGAAAGGGAAATGGCGCGATCCAGAGCTTTTAATGAGCGCTCATTATGTCGTTCAACATCTTCCGGTAGTCTTGTTACTTTAAGCATAACTGCTGTTTCCTGGTTTTTTTATAGGTAGGGCTGACACAATTTGCACCGACTCAATATTACTCCCCTCCCGCCAGAAGATTACCTACTTCTTCATTTTCCCTCCTTAGTGTCTTAGTGGTTAAACAAAATTCCCCCTCCTACTAACCCTGTAACTTTAACCATGATTGGAATTTCTGCGTCTCTTCCAAAGCTGGATTAATGGCAAACCAATTCCCCAGGCGATCCCGATATTCGTAGACAAACATCCCCCGCAAGAGAGTTGTATATTCAAGATCCCCTTTTACTCCTTGCTCTTGCACTACTTGAAACAGTAATTCCCACTCATCATTATCCAAAGATGATGTCAGGTAATCCCGACTTTCTCGAATCACATTTTCCAAGACTTCGCCAGAAATAGGCGGATCTTCTTGCCTCAAACAACCATATAATATGCCTAGCAAATTACGGAGATGTCCGCCACTGATGCTACAGAGACGATCTAAGGTTTCGGGGGTATCAAACACCTCGTTAATCAACTCTAATTGTCGCACAGGAGTATCATTAGGAAATGCTCTCACCATCACCATTTGTCGTAGTAAAGCCATTCCTTCTTTAGATTCGGAACCATTCCGCTGTCTGACTGGTACCATCGGCAATATTTTAGGAGGAAGTCCACCACCTAAACGATTTTTTAGGATTTCCACATCATTACAGAATGTCAATCCTAGAGGAATAGTATAGACAATATGACACCTGAGTTTTTGTAACTGATCCCCCCGATCGATAAATAAATATTCAGGCAGGGTTCGCCCGGATGGAAGAGTACGATTATCCACCCGATCCAAATTATCGACAATCACCACTAAGCCAGCTTTACCGCGTCGCTTTAATTGCCCGATCGCTTTTTCTAGCAATTCCTGATTAATCGAGTCTAAAATCCCACTAGTGCGGGGTTCCAGATATTCCCGCAATCGCCGACGCAGCATGGGACTTTCTTTAGTTTTTGCGGTAATTTTACCAATTCCAACTGATAATTCTGCCTCAACATTTAGATCAATTGGCGTTTGCAAGAAATCAACTACTTCGGTAAATAGATTGGCAAAATAACCCGGTTTTAGCTTAATCTGAATCCCTTCTAAACTTTCACTTACCTTCCCAGCAATGCTGAGTAAAATATCAGTAATATCAACATCTGCCATATCCAGATCTTGAGAAGATTCAAAATAAACCACATGAAATCCCTCTTGCTCTAACTCGGCTTTCAGTCGGAGCAATTCCGTAGATTTGCCGCAGCCAATATGCCCCGTAAACAACTGACAAGTTGGCTCATTCGGTGACATCCGTGCGATCGTGCGTTTGAGTGACTCAATGATTTTGCTGCCCCGCACTGCCGAAAAATCAATATAGTACTGTCGATCCTCGCGATCGCCCATCAGGGGTTTGCTGGGATTACAAGCTTTATAGAATTTATCCAGATCTATTCCCATAAGCTGTTATCTTCCTTTGTACTCATAATAATATTCTGTGGCATTTCCCCTAGATCCGGAGATTTTTATCCTATTTTTGGAAAATTTACTACTTGGGTAGTGATATAATACTAACGTATTTTTAGCTTGCTAATAGGCAATCTATCATGGTACAGACACCATGTAAAGATTTTAGGCTAGCAGAGTTTATGAAGCTGCTATGAAGATTACATTAATAGTAAGATGTAACTTTAGTAGACGTTCGAGGGTGTCAGATGTTTCCCTATTTGCGAGATTAAATCGCTGTCAGTATAATATAGCGAAGATAATTTAGCCACAAAGATACAAAGGAAGAGAAATGAAGAAGTAAGTAATATTATTACGGGAGGGGAGTCAACTGGCGATATCATTGCCATAGTATTATAAAGTAAATCATAAAAAAAATGAACGAGGAACAAAATCAAAGATCGATTACCGCATTTCAAGATTTTTTAACTACTCCTTTGAATGCGAGACTAGAAAAATGGCATCGCATATCGCCAGAAGTAAATACCCTAGAGTTATTTCATTCTGTCGCAACAACGGTTCCCGCTTACCAATTGTTTCTCAAAGAATATGGTATTAAACCCGCCACAATTCAAACTTTAGAAGATTTTCAACAGTTACCCTTACTCACCAAGGAAAACTACCTGCGGCGTTACCCACTCCCTGAGTTATGCCGCGATGGTAAATTAGAAACTTGCGATATAATTGCCGTTTCCTCTGGCTCCACAGGAAAACCTACTTTTTGGCCTCGTTTTTTCACTGATGAGTTAGAAATTGCTACCCGTTTTGAGCAGATATTTCATGATAGTTTTGCAGCCGACTCGAAGAAGACTTTAGCGGTAATCTGTTTTACTTTGGGAACTTGGGTGGGCGGGATCTACACGACTAATTGCTGTCGCCATCTCGCTAGCAAAGGATATCCCCTCACAGTTATTACTCCTGGCAATAACCAAACGGAAATATTCAGAGTAGTGCAGGAATTAGGTCAATTATTCGAGCAGGTAGTATTGTTAGGCTATCCACCTTTCATCAAAAATATAATTGATATCGGGATTGCCCAAGGTATAAACTGGCAACAATATAATATAAAAATGGTATTTGCTGGGGAAGTATTTAGCGAAGAATGGCGCAGTTTGGTAGGGGCAAGAGTGGGTGCAAATAATCCTTGCTACGATTCTGCTTCCCTTTACGGTACAGCCGATGCAGGTGTATTAGGAAATGAAACACCTCTGAGTATTTCTATTCGCCGCTTTCTGGCAGAAAATCCCGATGCGGCGCGTACCTTATTTGGAGAATCCCGATTACCTACATTAGTTCAGTATGACCCATTGAGTCGCTTTTTTGAAGTTCATGATGGCACGTTGCTATTTTCTGGAGACAATGGGATTCCTTTAATTCGGTATCATATTTCCGACAACGGAGGGTTAATTAGTTATGATGAAATGCTAGAGTTTTTAGCAGAATGGGGATTCAATCCAGGAGCAGAGTTATCAAGAGGAGTCCATAATTTACCCTTTGTCTATGTCTTCGGGCGCTCCCATTTCACAGTTTCTTACTTTGGCGCAAATATTTACCCAGAAAATGTGACAGTAGGGCTAGAGCAACCGACAATTCAAGACTGGGTAACGGGTAAATTCGTCTTGCAGGTTAAAGAAGATATAGATAAAAATAGCTTTTTGTCAGTTGTAGTAGAATTAGCACCAGGGATAGAAGAGAGTGAAGAAAAACAAACTGCCATCGCAACTGCCATTCTTTCCCAACTCTTGCGATTAAATAGCGAATTTGCTAATTATATTCCTGTTGAATATCAGTTACCGCAAGTCACGCTCAAACCAACAGGAGATTCCGAGTATTTTCCCGTTGGTGTGAAGCATCGTTATACGCGAAAGTGAAGGATTATGTAGGGTGCGTTACAAATAACGCACCCTACTGAATTGCAAGGTTAAGATTTATGTCCAACAAACATTGCCTTCGATACAGACTCTCCAGCCAGCCGCAACTGTCGAGTTAAATAGAAATTCAAACCAACCATTACCGCCCACTGACTTAAGATACTCAAGAAAACAGTAATTACTGACGCTTGTGGCAAAACAAACCAAGAAGCGCCAAATACAGAAAACATCCACAATCCGAAAAATCGATTCCCTGACTGTGCTAATAGCAACAGAGGGAGGATAATTACCACACTCAATAAACTTGCTGCCCAAATCCAAGATTTAGCTCGTTTTGCCAATAACATTAACTGCCCAATTATGGAGTAAATGAAGATTAAGTTTCCACTCAAAATTAAACCCGCAATTGCTTTAATTTTATCCTCAACACTCACAGGGAATAGCAAAACCCAAGGTAACCAGATTGCCCCAGTGATAGCCAGATTAAATGCCATCGCAACCACCGCTGGACTTCTTTTCCCCCCAAGCCAATCCACCCAAGAAGCGTTAAATAGTTTGAATTTTGAATTGTGACTTTTTACTTCCCCATAGCGTGCCCAATCCAGTAAATCTTGCCGTTGGGGTGAAATCGCATAAATCACACCCAAGAATAAGATAAGAGTGACAATCGAAACTCCAAATAGGTAACCAAAAAAACTATCTTTACCAGTCACATTATCCTGAAGTAGCCACCAAAATAATCCCAGCAACCAAACCTCAAAGCTACCAACTAACCAATAACTCTGTTGCTTACTTAGGAGCGTTTTATTTGGATTGGGGAATAGACGATTAGCAGATTGCCATAGCCAATAAGTAGCCACACTAATTGTAATTAAAAGCCAAAGATTAAGCAAGATCAGCTTATTACCAATAGGGAAAATAAACCAGAAAAAATCACCCAATTCCCTGTAACTGAGTGTTTCCCAATCTAATTGAAACTCAAGCAAACCGATAAATGAACTACCCAACCACGCACCTAAAAAGCTACTTGCCACAGCTTGATAAGGGGCTTGAGTTAAACTCGCATTTAGCAGCACCGCACAGTAGAGAAACCCACAGACAGCAATCATTAGGGCATAAAATGCGATCGTCCAACTGAAAGGGATACCTGCGGCAATTCCCGCACCTAAATGTAAAGGTAAAGCCAGTAAAATCCCCAGGTAAACTAATAGAGGTACTCCCAGAATTTTACCCAATAAAATATTCTCGCTCGATTGGGGGCTTAAGCGAATAAAATTGAGCGTACCGCGACGCTCTTCTTGCTCCATGTTGGCAACAAGAAGGTAAACACTAATCGCAAATAGGGCTAAGGGAAATATCCAATCAAGACTTCTGAATATACTCAGCCAATCGAACTTCCAATCCCATTCAATGCAACCGTTTTTATCATAATTAGCGCAATCTTTTCTAGAAAAAGTCAGACAAATAATGGTTTGGACGAATAAAGAAGCCGTAATGACAGTTATGGCATTACGGGGCTTCATGTGCCCTTTGATTTCCCGCAACAACTGGGGATTCCAGTCTCCTATTCGATCGAGTGATTTCAGTAGCATTAGTAATATCTCCAGATTGTTGTTGGTTATTTGTTATTTGTTGTTTGTTGTTTGTTGTTTGTTGTTTGTTGTTTGTTGTT
>NZ_JAMZMM010000203.1 GCF_024178385.1 Limnofasciculus baicalensis BBK-W-15
CCCTACTCCCCATGAAGTAAATTAAC
Source organism: Limnofasciculus baicalensis BBK-W-15 (assembly GCF_024178385.1). Classification (GTDB taxonomy): domain Bacteria; phylum Cyanobacteriota; class Cyanobacteriia; order Cyanobacteriales; family Coleofasciculaceae; genus Limnofasciculus; species Limnofasciculus baicalensis. The sequence continues at coordinate 27 of NZ_JAMZMM010000203.1, forward strand.
CCTATCTGTGGTGTCCATCCATAATGGTCGCCAAGAATGCCATAATAATCCTTCTGCTACCTAAAAATCGCTTCCCATGGCTGAAGTCCCTCAATCTACCGCCGAACTAGCTGCTGTCCTCGAACAACCCGTCGATCTGAATTTCCAACTCCCCGATCCTGAAGATGAGGAGATTCTGGAGTACGACTTTCAGCAGATAATGGATAACGCATGGCAAGTTTGCGATCGCTTCGACTTGCAAACCGAGATTTGGCGAGGGCGAATTCTGCGGATTGTGCGCGACAGAGAGAAAAAAGGCGGCGATGGCAGGGGTACGGGATTTTTAAATTGGCTTAAGCTCAGAGAAATTAGCAAAAGTCAAGCCTATTCTTTAATTGAATTAGCTAATAGTGCCGATACTCTGTTAGCCGAGGGAAAACTAGATCCCGATGCGATTAGAAATTTTAGCAAACGGGCATTTATCGAAACCGCTAAATCATCGCCAGAAGTGCAACAACTAGTAACTGATGCTGCCCAAAAAGGAGATCGCATTACCCGCCGCGAAGTTAAACAATTAGCAGATGAATGGACTGCCATGTCCTCTGAATTAATCCCCGATGAGGTGAAAGAAAAAGCATCATCAGGGACAATGCCAGCCCGTTTCTTAGCACCTTTAGTCAAAGAAATGGAAAAATTGCCAGAATCTCACTTGAAACCTTTACAACAGGCAGTAATCGATAATCCTGATGTGGATACTGTTAAACAAGTGACATCAGATGCTCGTTCCTTATCTAAATATTTAGATGCGGCTGCCCAAGTCCAAACCCTACAACATGGTGCGGTAGATATGGCAATGGCACTAGAAGAAGCTCTCAGATTAGACTGTTTAAATACGGCTGCTGATTTAGTCAAACAGGCATCAGCTTTAGAACAAACTGTAGGGAAGCTTTACACTACTTGGAAGCGTTTAGGGAGTCTTTCAGATAGATTGTATGTGGATACGGGGGCGAGTACTCCAAATTTGCGATCGCTCCTCAATTGTATCGATCGTCTTACCAGCGAGGTGATTGAAGTGCCCTTGGATGATACGGGGGAACAGGTGGTGCGATTAAGGGTTATGACTGATTCTAATTCTTGAGGTTTAGCTCTAGTTCAACGTGAAATATTCAGAAGATTAAAGCAGCAGGTTATAACTTAGTTCATCCTGACTTGCTGCTTTAATCTAAATTTTGTAGTATTTATTGGGTTTTATTGTTCAGCTTCATCTGACTTGTGAAATAGTTCCAATGTTAGCGAAGTAAACGCTCCCACATTGTCATATTTAACAATCAATTGTTGTAGTTGAGAGGGGGTAACCAGCCAGTTTGCTGCAATTGTAATATCAGTGCCAATACTTATTTTGCCTGGGCAGCTTAAAGAAATTCCATCGGAAAAAAAGAACGTTTCATTGCCTGCCACAGGGAAATGTAGTTGAGTTGATACAGGAGATGAAACCTTTAGATCCGGTGTCATGGTTATTGAACTTCCTTGCCAATTGCCGCTGATATTTCTGTCAGGTAAAAGATTGAGATCGGTTGACCAATATTTGCTAGGAAAACCAGTACTATCTTCCTGAATACTTGCGGTTCGCATTAAAGTATTACTTTGATCGTAAACAATACCTATACTATGTCGTAATTCCTCATGCCTAAAAAATAGCTCTATACCAAATCCAGAATCAGTTTTTAACTCTGTTGTAATCCAGGTAGCAGCACCCTGCTCAAAGAAAATCCCTCTCATAGAATTGCGTGCAGGGTGAAACAGTCCATTAGCTAATCCATTGGATCGTAAATTATACTCCCAACTTTCTTCCTTTGTGGTGTCATTAGCATAAATATAGCGATTAGTTTGAGTAATTTCAGTTTGATCTTGATTACTCCGGAAGCTTCTCAGACTTTGAAACGACTCAATAACTTCTCCTTCGGGAGAATATCGCGTCCAGATACCGTGCCAATCCCGTAAATGGTTAGCACATAAATTTCTCCAGTTTTGCTCTTTTAGATCCATGGTATCTTTTTTAAAGATGGTGCTGATATCAGAATAAGCGATTTAATAGCCCACATTCGGCACCCTTTGGTGTCACACGACGCTGCCGAAGTCGCTACCGCTAGGCTAACGGGCTAACCCCATCGCTTTTTGGGGATTTCCCGGTAATTTGAGCGTAACTTTTTACACCACTATCTAGATAAAATAGTTTTCCTGTTCCCCCGTTAAACTAAGGTTGAAATGAATACTAATAATGAGGAATAATGAAGTTTCGGTATAAACCAGCGATAGCACGTCTCAAAATTCGCCTGATTCAGCGTAAAGAGCAATGGACACTCACCGTGGCGGGATGGATAGTAACTCTGATGAGTATTATCGTATTATTCACGATCGCGATTGCTAATATCTATCCCTTCCTCTCTGTCAACCAACCGATTGCCGCCGATGTCTTAGTTGTGGAAGGATGGATGCCCGATTATGCCATTGAAGATGCGATGGATGAATTCAAAACAGGTGATTATCGCCACTTGATTGCTACGGGGACTCCTTTATCAAAGGGATATTATTTAGCAGAATACAAGAATTTTGCCCAACTGACAGCGGCAACTTTAATCGCCTTGGGGTTTAACCCAAATCAGTTAATCGTAGTTCCTACTCCCTACGTCAAGAAAGATCGCACCTATTCTAGTGCTGTGGCTTTACGGGAGTGGCTATCCAATTCCGATTTAAACATCAAATCTCTTAATCTTTTTAGCCTAGGACCTCATACACGTCGCAGTTGGCTCATCTTTAAAGGCGTACTAGCACCTGAATATAAGGTTGGTGCGATCGCGGCAAATCCCCAAGAATACAATGCCAAGACTTGGTGGCAGTATAGCGAAGGGGTGCGGACAGCGATCGGGGAAGCGATCGCGTTTATTTATGCTCGATTTTTTTCATTTGCTTGAGGGGGATGCTATCCATTACCCATACAGCAGATTGCAGGTTTATGAAGTACACCTCAGAAACCCGGTTTCTTTGAGAAACCGGGTTTCTCTGCACCGAACATACCTGAAAATTACTGCTACGGCACAGTTTAATCCTTGCCAATTCTGGCTGTAGGGGGGCAGGATTCGGACGAAACTTTAGGCAACAAATCCAACTGTTTGTACCCGAATGCTTCGCCCTGTCTCCTGGGTAAGAGACAATAGGGTTAGTGAGGGGTCTCACCCCCCATGGCATTACCCACCCTTGACAGATAAATTATAATATTATTGAATCAAAATATCAGACCCCTGACCGCAAGGGAGGGGTCTGAATTCTATTTTAGGCTAAAACAGAGTCTCTACTAACTTCCTACCTTCTCGCAAAAGCGAGAAAGTTACTCAAGTTCTGCTACAATCCTTTACATTCTTTCTCTTATGAGTTGACCAAAGTGAGCCAACCAGCCACTTCTCAGATCGTTTAAGTCTCGCGTGCCTCTGTCAAAGCAATTGCTTTTTATTGCCTTCATTCATCACTGGGAATAATCTCATCAGGGAAATTGTCATCAGGGTAGTATTTATAACAGAGTCAATCTTACTCTGTCTTTTAGGTGACTTTTCTCGATCGTTATTGTGCATCCTACCAATATTCATGGCTTTTAAGTGAGAAGTTTTGCCGCCTGGAAAGGGGTGCTATTTTCTATGATTACAGAGATGCCTTGTCGGACTTTACTCAAAATTGTGAGAGAAGTAGGTTTAAAAAATGAACAATCCTTAACCTCACCAGGCAAAGGTTTTCCTTACCCTGGTTTACTCCTTAGCAGCGCGGTTTTAGCGATGAGTTTGAGCATTCCTCAATCTGTTCTTGCTGAAGGAAGTGTAGATTTAACAGCTAACGGTGGTTATCGCCCTTACCTAGATTATACGAAGAACCGAAAAGATCAAACTTTAGGTTATTTTCGGAGAACTAGTATTAATGTTTATGTGAATGAAGGGGAGACGATTAATCTTGGTTCGTCTGCTACAGGGATTCTTAAGGCGGATGGAATTTCTTTGACTGATGGCGATATTTTGTATCGCCCACCGAATAGTGCCAACTTTATAAGTTGTGGAAAAGGAGTTGGTTTTATTGCCAACCGCGCTGCCGAAGTCAATAAGACTTTCACTCCTTGTCAAGTTACGGTTGGTCCTGGTCAAGCAGGTGTCTGGGAAGTGGATTTTGTTAGCCCTTTCCTAAATGGAACAGATGGAGATGATAAATTAATACCTATAAAAGTTGGTAATGATTGGACTCAAACTGAGAAAGATGTATATGTTGCCGCTTGGGATGTCACTGTAACCAAAAATAATCAACCAATTAAAGGTAGAGTTTATGCAAATTTGTTGCCTTTAAATCTGGGTACTTCTAAGCAGGGAGAGGTAGGGTTGCTCAATTCTATCTTGTACATTCAGACTAGGGAAGGTTTTGTATATAAAACTAATCTTAATGGTTTAGATCCCATTGGATTTATCTTCTTCGCTAACAATAATGGGTTTGAGAAAAGTGGTGTTCCGGCTTTTATATCAGTTCAAGCCAGTGATATCAAATCAAATAACTTCACCCTAAAAGATCCCAGTCAGAATAGTACACCCAGCGACTCGAATATAACTCATAAAATTTTCTTCAACCCACCCGATCCTAATTTACCAGAAACAGCACAGACTCCCAAGGGTATTACTTGGCTGCGGGAACCTACGATATTACCTCTGCCAAAGATTGAGAATTTTAAGTTTGTGGGACGCGAAGGAACTCCCAATCAAGCTGGCTCTACATTAGGGGGTAACTTCAGTTTTGATTTTAGCGATCCCAGAAATGAAACTGGCTATTATTCCCTGGTTATTGATATCAATAAAGATGGGGTATTTGGTAATAGTAATGATGTGATTATTAAGGGAGCAGCTACTCCGAGTCAGACTGCGACTGTATCATGGGATGGGAGAACAGGAACCGATGCCGATAATGATGGTTTAAAAGATCCCGCACCAGCCAGCGACACCCCTTACAACGCACAGCTAGCGATATATGTTGGTGAGGTTCACTTTCCTATAATCGATGCGGAAAATAATACTAATGGTATCATTGTCCAGCGGGTGGATAGAGATAATCCCAATATTGTACAAAACAGTAAAATATATTACAACGATGACAATAATTTACTGTTAGTAAATACTTTTGCTCCTAAACCAATTAGTACTTTACTTGGAATTGATAGTACTCCAGGGGCACATAACTGGGGGGTTTTCAATCCTAATGGATTTAATGGATTTGGCAATGAAAATGGCATTGATACTTGGACTTCTTTAATCGATCCTGTTCCCTTAGCTGCGGGAATTCTCGTTCAATCTGCTGACTTACAAATTACGAAAACTCATACTCCTGAACCCGCACTTTTCCCTGGTCCACTTACATTTACTATTGATGCAACTAACAAGGGACCAAGTAATGCAGTAGCAGTCCCCGTTACAGATAATTTTACTCTTGGTTTCACGGCTAGTAATGTTACTTGTGCCATAACAACTGGTACTGGTAGTTGCGGTACTGTTACTTTTACAGGACAAAATTTCAGTGTTCCTGTTAATCTAAATACTAACGCTAACGCCAGAATTACTGTCCAAGGGAATATTTCTGCCACAGCAACTAATCCTTTACCTAACACTGCCACTATCACCCGGCGGAATGATGTTTCCGATCTAAATAATAATGATAACCAGAGTTTAGATAATCGACCAAACGGGACAGAATCAGTTACAGATTCAGTTACTTTGGTGAAAGAAAATCCCTTGCTGGGTGTGGCGAAACAAGCGGGAGTTGCTACCAAAAATCCCGATGGTACGTTCAATGTGCCCTATACTGTGTTATTGAGAAACCAAGGGAATGTTCCTTTAACTAATGTTCAAGTAACGGAAGACTTGGCTACTACTTTTACAGGTTCAGGTGGATTTAGTATAGTAACTGCTCCCGCCGTTACAGGTTCTCTTACTGCGGCTAATCCTGCCTTTAATGGAAGTACCAATAAAAATCTTTTAGCAGGTACTCAACCCCTTGCAGTTGGACAAACTGCCACTATTACTTTTACTGTAAAAGTTACTCCTGCTGGCAATCTTGGTCCTTATAATAATACAGCAGTAAGTAGCGGTACTGCTCCCTCTGGGACAACTACCACCGATGAATCAGAGAACGATCCTAATCTTAATCCAGATCCTGATAATGATGGTAATCCGAAAAATAATAACACTCCCACTCCTGTTAGCTTCCCAGAAGAAGCAATTTTAGGTGTGGCTAAATCCGCTGGTACGCCAGTTAATAATAACGATGGTACATTCACCGTACCCTATACCGTCTTAGTGAGTAATTTAGGCAACGTCGCCTTAAATAATGTCCAGTTAACAGAAGATATATTTGGTGGAGTTACTAGCACATTTAATGGTGCAGCCAATGCCACAATAGTCTCTCCCCCAACAGTTCTTAGTGGACCACTAACTGCTATCAATCCTAGTTTTAATGGTAATGGCGACAAAAACGTTTTCGTTTTAGCTGGAACCCAAACCCTCGGCTTTGGACAAAGTGCCACTATTGCTTTTAGTGTTAAAGTTACCCCAGCCGGGAAACTTGGTACTTATAATAATATCGCTGTTGGTAACGCCACTACTCCCAAAGGAGTGCCAACTACCGATAACTCTACCGACGGACCTAGTGTAGATCCCGATAACGACAAAAACCCCGGCAATAATAGCGATCCTACCCCAGTAATTTTCCCCGAAACTCCAGTATTAGGTGTAGCCAAAGCCGCCGGAAACCCAGTAGATAATGGCGATGGTTCCTTCAATATTCCCTACACTGTTACTGTCCAAAACCTAGGAAACATTGCTTTGAGTCAAGTGCAAGTAGTAGAAAACCTCAATAGTACTTTTGCCGCACCTGCTACTTTTAATATCCAAGGGACACCTATCAGCAGTATTCCTAACCTGACAATTAATCCCGCTTTTGATGGTAAAACTAATACCAATCTCTTAACTACTGCTACTAGTACTTTACCTTTTGGTGGATTGGCAACTATATCATTTACAGTGAAACTTATCCCCAATGGTAACTTAGGTCCTTACAATAATAATGCTGTAGGTAGCGGGACAACTCCAGGAAATACTACTGTTACCGATAACTCAGTAGATGGTACTATTACAGATCCTAATGGCGACGGTAATCCTAACGAAGAAAGTCCCACAGTAGTTCGTTTAGAAGAAAAACCATCACTAGGATTAGCCAAATCTGCTGGCACAATCGTTAATAATGGCGATGGTACTTATACTGTACCCTACACTATTACCTTACAAAACTTCGGTAATATTCCCCTAAGTCAGGTACAAGTAACAGAAAACTTAACTCCTACTTTCCCCCTGCCCACCAACTTTACTATTGAAGGAACACCTACATCTAGTATTCCCAGCTTGGTAATTAATCCCACCTTTAACGGGAGTACTAATACCAGTTTGCTAAATGCCAATAGTACTCTACCTCTAGGTGCAACAGCTACCCTCAACTTCAACGTCAAAATTACTCCCAACGGTAAATTAGGACCATTTAATAATAATGCTTCCGGTAGCGGTTCCACTCCCGGCGGGAAAATAGTTACAGATGATTCTGTAGATGGGACTAATCCTGACTTAAATGGAGATAAAAACCCAAATAATGATACCAGTCCTACCACTATTTTGCTTTCCGAAAAACCAGTATTGGGAGTAGCCAAAGCAGCAGGTGTGCCAGTTAATAATCAAAATGGGACTTACACAGTACCTTATACTGTAGTCGTTAGTAATTTAGGCGACGTACCTGTAAGTAACGTCCAAATTACCGAAAACTTATTCGGTGATGCCAATAGTACCTTTAATGGAACAACATCGGCAGTTGTTCCTGCTGCACCGACAACTACTAGCGGTTCATTAACTGCGAATAATACCTTCAATGGTAGTAGTAACCGCAACTTATTATTAGGTACGGAAACTCTACCTGTGGGACAAAGTGCGACGATTACCTTTAATGTTATTGTCACCCCAGCGAGAAACTTAGGTCCTTATAATAATACCGCCATTGCTAATGGTACTAGTCCAGGTGGTGCATCAGTTACTGATAAATCCAATGACGGTACTATTGTCGATCCAGATGGGGATAAAGATCCCAAAAATAATGATATTCCCACTCCAGTGAGCTTTACCGAAAATCCTGTGTTAGGAGTAGCTAAACAAGCAGGAAATACAACTAATAATGGTGATGGAACATACACGATACCATACACTGTAGTTGTCAGTAATATGGGAGACGTACCATTAGAAAACGTCCAGATAGTGGAAAATCTGTTTGGCGATGTGGCTAGTACCTATAATGGAGCAACTGAGATTGCGATCGCAACTCCCCCAGCTATTACCAATGGTCCTTTAACGGCAACCAATTCTGCCTTCAACGGTAATAGTGACAAGAATCTCTTAGGCGCAAACCAAACCCTACTTGTTGGCGAAAGTGCGACTGTTACATTTGCTGTAAAAATCACTCCAGGCGGCAAACTTGGTCCTTATAATAATATCGCAGTTGGACAAAGTAACAGTCCCTCCGGTAAACCAGTCACCGATAACTCTACCGATGGTTCTAATCCCGATCCCGATAACAATGGACCAGGAGATAATAATACTCCTACCACCAGCAGCTTTACCGAAGCTCCAGTAGTGGGAGTCGCAAAAGCCGCAGCAAAACCAGTTAATAATGGCGATGGTACTTTCAACATCACCTATACCGTATTAGTCAGGAATATGGGAGACGTACCGATTAAAAATATCCAAGTAGCTGATAGACTATTCGGAACTCCTGATAGTACTTTTAATACTGCTAATAAGGTAGAAATTGTCACTCCACCTACCGTCACAGGTTCAGTTACCGCAGCTAATAATAGTTACGATGGCAATAGTAATTTCAACCTGTTATCAGGTACTGATACCCTACCCCTAAATGGTAGCGCCACTATTGTTTTTACCGTAAAAGTTACCCCCGGCGAGAACTTTGGTCCATTTGCTAATACTGCCATCGGACAAGGAATTAGTCCAGGAGGAAAAACAGTCACAGATGATTCCACCGATGGCAATAATGTCGATCCAAATAATAACGGTCCAGCAGATAATAAAACCCCCACCACGATTAGTTTCGACGAAAACCCTGCATTAGGTTTAGCCAAAACAGTCGGAGTTCCCGTGGATAATGGCGATGGTACATTTTCCGTAACCTACACAGTATTAGTAGAAAACCAGGGAGATGTGCCATTAAGAAATATCCAGGTACTCGAAAACCTATTTGGCGATGCTAATAGTACATTTAAAGATGCCACCACCATTACCATACCCACCCCGCCAACCATTATTAGTGGTCCATTACAAGGAGTTAACCCTAACTTTAACGGAAATAGCGATCGCAATCTCTTAGCAGGTACAGAAACCTTACCATTGGGACAAAAAGCCCAAATTAGTTTCACCGTAAAAGTTACTCCAGGTAATAATTTCGGTCCTTATAACAATACAGCCATTGGAGAAGGAAGCAGTCCCGGCGGCGCAAAACTAACCGATGAATCCACCGACGGTATAAATGTCGATCCAGAAGGCGACGGTTCCGCAGATAATGCCACACCAACCCGAGTTTCCTTTAAACCAATACCACTTTTAGGTCTAGCCAAAGCTGCCGGAGAAGTAGTAGATAATGGAGACGGAACTTTCACCATACCCTACACTATCATAGTCAGAAACCAAGGCAGTTTGCCATTAAATAATGTCCAGGTAACAGAAAACTTACTAGGTAGTCCAGATAGTACCTTTAAAGATGCTAAATCCATCCAAATTGTTGCCCCACCAAGAATTACCAGCGGTACGCTAACAGGAGTAAATCCTAACTTCGATGGACAAAAAGACCAAAACCTATTATTAGGAACAGAAACTTTAGCCTTGAATACTAGCGCTACTATTACCTTCAGTGTTAAAGTTACCCCACAACCCGTTAACCTTGGTCCATTTAATAATACTGCTATTGGTAGCGCCACTAGCCCTAATGGGGAAAAGGTAACAGATTTATCTACCGACGGTGGCAACACAGATCCGAATGGTAATAATAATCCCAACGATGATAGTCAACCTAGCTCAGTTGCTTTTGTAGAAAAACCCACATTCAGTTTAGTTAAAACAATCACTAATGTCACCCGCAATAGCACACCAGTTAGTGGAATTAACTATAGCGATATTAGTACCTTTGTCAGCGATCAAAAAATCGTTCAAGCTATAAAAGCCGCAAATCTGCCCACCACAGGCATAACTAATATTCCTGGCACAACTGTCTTGCAAAGCGATGACGAAGTTGAATACACTATCTACTTCATTGCAGGCGGTACAGGTGTCGCCAAAAACCTCAAAATTTGCGATGCTATTCCCGAAGGTACTATTTTTGTTAACGGGAGTATGAGTTTGACTATGCCAGTTGCAGGATTATCTAATCAACCTCAAACTGATGGAGTAGATGGGGATAAAAGTACTTTTGTCAATATCTTAGATGTCTCTGCACCTTATAATTCTCCCCCTTGTCCAAATCAAAATAATCCTAACGGCTCAGTATTTGTGAATTTGGGCAATATTCCCTCTGCACCAAGCGGGCAAAATGTTGGTTTTGTTCGTTTTAGAGTGAAGATTGATTAATTTGTTATTTGTTATTTGTTATTGGTTGTTGGTTATTTGTTGTTGGTTATTTGTTGTTGGTTATTTGTTATATTTTTAATACCGAGCTTGTTAAGTAAAGTGACTCACAATAGGGTGCAAAAGTTCCAAAAGGTCATTAGCCCTCCTTTGGATTATTGGACAATAATAGCTGAAACGACGCAAATTCGTCAAGTATTGAGAATTAATCTTAATAA
>NZ_JAMZMM010000204.1 GCF_024178385.1 Limnofasciculus baicalensis BBK-W-15
AAAAAATACTTGGCTATTAAACCAAAGTGTTTTTTACACATACGGCTCAAAAAATACTCTTGCACTTATCTGACTCTAGAAAACCATAAGGAAGCGGTAGGCGATCCCTTACAAAAACACCTACCGCTGTGCAAAAATTTTCGCAGACGAAAACAACACCAAATATAACCATGACATACACAATTGTTCAAACAAAGGATACAGAACACATCGCAGAAAAACAGTGGGGCCAAAACCCTACACAGATTATGTTCACGATGTTCACATCCTGCATTGGAGTGGTGGTTAAAACAACTGCGGGAAATATATGGGGCCTTCACTTAGTAATGACTAACGATCAAAACGACTTCATGACACCTGATGATATGCGGTCGGTTGTCGCTCAAATACCTGGTGGAGAGCAAGCATTCATAATCGGTCAGATTCGTATGTGGCAAGATAACTTACCGCAAACATACAAAATTCTTGAGGATAAAATTAATACATATTCCCAAAGAAACTTCTATAATCGTAATGACGGAATATACGGTGGCAGAATCCAAAATGGTAATCTGCTCCCCCGTCCTTAATGCAAAATTCACATCTAGAGTCCAATCCAATCCATTCAATTAGATGCGGATTTCGCCAAATGCTTCGATAACATTAGCGCCATTCTCAATAACTGTAGGGTGGGCCGTCCCCACTAACGTAATAATAAGCTTTTCGCCTTCTCAAGGGGACAGCCCACCCTACATAAAACTCTGTTTTGATATTGGTGCAAGATCTAAGTTTCACCAACAAAATATCTTCAAAACCCGCCCCAACCCAACTAGAATTAAGGATTAGGGAAAAAACCAAATAATTTAGCAGCACCACCAGCAATGGCAACAATTAATCCAATCAACACCCCTCGACTCACAAATTCTTGATTATCAATACCTTTAGCTAATCCATCGACTTTCTCACCTAAAGCCTTAATATCTCCTTTAATTTTCCCTTCCAGCTTAATCGCAGATATCCTCAATTCTATCACATCTTTGGCAAGAGTATCTAATTTTTGATTAATTTGTCCTCAAACTTCTTTAAGATCTGATTCGATTTGTATAGTCATTGTACTAAGCACCTCGAAAAAATCAGAATGGGGCGATCGCAGATAATAAAAGTGTACCACAAACAAGATAGAATAAAAAAACCATGGGTAATTGTTAATCTGTTACTCAGGCTGGATTTGCCAGGATCTGAAATTATTATCGCTATTTCTGCGATCGCATTAGGAGCCATTCTCTCCCTGGAGAAGTCATTTTAATCATTTACTGGCTCAGAAATCTGATAAAATCAGAGAATAAATAAACTAAAGATTATCTCGATGACCCGATTTGCCCACGACCAATTTGCCAAAGATATATTAGACGAAACCCTCGGTTACATCGGTGGTGTAAATCCTGCTAAACCAGTGGCTTCCGAAGTCCGTGAAATTGATGTTTATTTCACTCCAAACCCTGATAAATCAGGATATTCAGAGTATAGAGAGAAACTGGGTTTATTGGGAAAGATGGCGGGAACTCCGGCGTTATTTGAACCCTTTAGGAATCCGGTAACGCCTGAAAAGGTTCTCAGTTGTTTAAGCAAGTTGTTGGATGTAAAAGCTGATTTAGCAAGGGAAGCTAAACGAGAAAATACTGTCTCTACTGAAGCACCTTGGTTGTGGATTTTGACTCCCACAGCTTCAGAGACTTTGTTAAATGGGTTTAAGGCAACTGGAGATGAAGATAACTGGGGGAGGGGAATCTATTTCCTGGGGGAGTATTTCCGGACAGCGATTGTGGTTATCCATCAGTTGCCGAAAACCCCTGAGACGCTGTGGTTGCGGATTTTGGGGAGGGGGAAGGTGCAAGAGGATGCACTTGCGTCTCTGGCTGCGTTGCCTGTGGATAATCCTTGGCGGGGAAATGCGTTAGAATTAGTTTATCAATTGCAATCGAATTTGCGTGTTAATCGGGAACAAAAGTCACAGTTAGAGGTTCAGGAGGATGATAAGTTGATTATGGCAATTGCTCCTTTATTTCAAGAACAATTAGCGGCGGCTGAACAACGTGGCAAAATTGAAGGGGTTCAGGAAGGTATTGAACGCGGGGTTCACCAAGGACAACGCTTAATTATTGAAAGCTTCATTCAAGGAAGATTTGGAGAATTATTTGAACCTATGGTATCGCTGGTAGAGCCTTTATCTGCCTTACCTCCGATTCAAGTAACTCGGCTGTTACTTCAATTATCTCAATTACCAGGCGACTCTTCAGGAATGAGGCAAGGGCAACATTTAATTGTGGAAACTTTACTGAAGTTTCGCTTTGGGGAGTTGGATGAAATTCTCATAGGGATTGTTGAGTCTTTATTGGCGTTACCTCCTGTTGAGTTGAAAGGGTTGTTGTTGCGATTGTCTGAGTTATCTCGCGATCAATTTTTGGAATTGTTGGGTTAAAATTGGTATATTTTTTATAAAAAATTCAAAATTTCCCCATCTTCAACCATCGTACCACTAACCCAATACCTCCTAATACAAAAACAACTACTAAAACCAACACAGGAATTTTACCCTGAAATAATGACTGTGAAATATTATCATCATCCCCATGATGAACTATATTCTGCGGATTATTAACTCCTTGAGGTGATGGACTCACTGTAGGTGCAATTGTCCCAGCCCTAACTGTTACAGTATAGCTAAATTCAAAAGGCTGAAAATTGGCTCCAGCTTTTGGTGTCCCGCTGAATTCCAGTTCATATTCTCCCGCTTGGGGAAAGATAATCTCAGCTCCAGGAATCCCTTGATATTGCTCTGTCGATATAGATTTTAGAGGTGGCTTTAGGGAGTCGGAAGTGGGGAGTGGGGGCGAAGCATTTGGGGGATGTGTCATCGGAGAAATCCAAGATTTTCTATCCAAATGCTTCGCCCTTTTTGGAGAATGGGAATCTATTATTCTCTCTTCTCTATTTCCTGTTACCTCTTCCCTATTTACTCTGCCCTTTGGATGAGATTTTAAATTAACCTCCAATTTACAATTACAATCAGTTAGCTCGATAATTTTTCCCCCTTTGCGAGTTAGAGCAAACCAAGCTTTTGCTGGCTCTCCTGCTTTAGGATTGTGATTGGGTTCAATGTGGAAAGTAGCAGCAACTTCTCCAGAAGTCTTAATATTATGAGCAACTGCAATAGGAGAAATTTGTGAAAGGAGTAATAGTGTCCATAAACTGCTATTTAGATTGATTCGGTGGGACATAAAATTTATCTAAAGATAGTAGTAACCAAGCTAAACGCCAACGTACTAGCAAAACACCTAGCGTCAATGCTCCCAAAAATACTGTTCTCAACTGTTGTATGGTTGTCGATTCCAACTCACCAAGATAATGAGAACCCACTAACCCCACATGAATCGCACAGAGAATTAAAGCGGGAACACTTAGTAAATGAATCTGTCGCCAACGCTTTCCTAAATAGCTCATTAAACTATCAAAACTAGTTAGTGCCGCCGGAGTTATTAATGCCAATGCGATAATTCCCGCCCACATCCCTACCTGATGAATTGGTAACATAAAGGATAATGCTGGCAAATTCCAACTAAATGTATGGTCAAACATATAACTTACATGAGCCAGAGATAAAACAAAAGCCCCAACTCCCAACGCCCGTCGATAACGCAAAGGATTAGGCCAAAATCTGCTAATTGGTCTAGCAATTAGAGCTAACATTAAACATAAAAGTGCGGCATGTCCTGTATAATCCACCATATCCCCTGTCCGCAATAGGGTGAGAATTCCGATAGTTAGCGTTACCCATCCCCCCATCCGGAAGAGTTGGCTGCGACGATTTGTACTAACAAGAGCGGTAGAGACTCCCACTCCTAACATAGTAGGAAATGTACCCAAACCAAAGGCTAACATTGTGGCTCCGCCCAGCCAGAAATTACCAGTTTCTGCTGCTTTAATTTGAGCAGCATAAAGAAATCCGCAAGGAATTAATCCCCAAACTATTCCTAATAAAGCAGGAGTCCACCAATGTCCATACTCAGAAACTTTAACCATTGCCTTTCCCAGTTTTTGGTGCAGATTCCCTTGAATTAATGGATGTAAAATAGGGAGTCTGGGCATCCAGTTAGGTTTAATTTGGCTAAGTCCAAACCAAACGAGTAAAACACCTGTAAATATTGCCATTCCCCGCCGCAAAATACTATCTAAACCAGCAAATTGTCCGCCAGCAATCAGAATTGAACCTAATGCGCCAATCCCAAATCCGACGATAGCGTAACTTGCCAATCGCCCCAAATTTAATAAGCTATGAAAATAAAACTGTTGTTTCCATGTGGGTGGAGTATCTGATTTGTGGGATAGGGAAAATGCGACGGTAAGGGGTCCACACATCCCCGCACAATGCCCAAAACTACCCAGAAATCCTAGCATCATCACCAGAAATAGGTCTATCATAGGGGTTTCCTCTGTCAATTGTTTTTAGACCTCTGGTTTTAATCTGACTCACTTTTTTAATAGTTTTAATCATAAAGTTGGGGAAATGTCAAAAGACACACTGTCAAACTTGAACTAGTGCAGCGTGCTGGAAATAACCCACCAGTGACAAAATTATCAAAGCCTTACCAATCAATTCTTTTGAATGCGTGAATGCGTGACTTCCGCCTAGCGGCACTAGTGAATCTCTCCAGAAATTAATTATCCGTTTAGACTCAATAGATCCCATGGAGATTAGCCTTAATTTATATCTTGATTATGGCAGGTCAAATTTTTCAATTTGAGAGAATTTTCTGTTTATTAAGATTGAGAAAATCTGAATCTTCAACCCCCAATTCTTCTAAGACTGTTTGGTGTTCTTCATCGCAGATCCCTAATTGAGAACGTAGTTGTTGTAGCATTTCTAAACAGGTGGGAGAGCTAGTATAACCCTGTTCTAGTACTGTTTGCACCACCTGTAGGTAAATTTGGAACTGATTTTCTCTTGTGGAGCCTGGGAGTACCTTCGCTAGGATATAAATTTCATCAGCATTAAGCTCTTCTAACGAGCGCCCTTCTAGGAATGGCGAGACAGTTAAGTTAAGCTTACCAAGTTGTCTACGGAGGCGGTTAGCAATGGTTTCCCGGAAGTATGCGGCTGGATTTCGTCCCCAAGTTTGGTAAAGCCATAATGTGCTAACCATAATGATGAATGTATTAAAGAGATATTCAATAGCTGGGGGCAGTGGAAAAATCAAGGGACAACCTACAAATCCAAAGAATAGATTGAAGATGAAGAAGGTGCAAAGACTAAAGATTCGGTGCTGAATCTGTTCTTTGATTAGAAATCTTTTATGCCGCCATAGGTAATTTTTGTATAACTTTTTCAGCATCCGTCCCGAAAAATAGCCGCCTAAAGTAAAAAAGCCTAATGTTAATGGTACAGCAACTAACTTGGGAATTCCAATTGAGTGGTTGAATAGATAAAAACCAGGACTTAGTAGAGTAGCGAGTTGATTGGCTTCGTGGGACCAAGCACCAGAGAAATAGTAATCCCAGTTGCCTGCGTAGAGATAGTAGTAAGAAAAGTAACCAATAACGAGTCCAACGTAGCCATAGTAGAGCCATTTGCGATCTGGTTTATTGATATTTTCCCAATAAGTTCGCTCTCCGTCAATATCTATACATGGACTTTGACAAGCAACACAAGCACTCTTTTCTTTTCCGGCTTTATTCACGGTACGACACATGGATTGGGTGAGCGATTGCCGGGGATCTTCATGAGCTTTGCTGGTAAATATTCCCCTTGGTAAAGCATAGATTTCTTGAACGGGAGCCATGGGACAAAAATATTGACACCAGGATTTACCTCCGTAGAGATAGCCGACAATCATCGCTGCAAAAATGGTGACAATTAGAAAAATTCCCAGTGCTAAAGCGTTGGAGTTGAAGAAGAGTATCCGACCACATAGACCGAGATATAATAGAAAAAACTGTAGATATAAATAATTTTTGCCTAGCCACGATTTGCTGCGGATTTTAATTAGCTCATAGCGGATTTTTCCTGTTTTCGGATCGACTCGCCGCTTCTGTCGCTGCCATCCTAGGTATCTAGGAATTTGGGATAAGAATGATAGCGGACATATTCGTCGCCATAGTTCATGCCCATAAACCACAAAGCTAATAATTGAAAGAGGAACAATCGCTCCCCAAAATATATTTGTTCCTAAAGGATAGGGTTTGTTTTCTAGGCAAATACCTTGAACTTTTACACAGATATCTGGATTAATTCGTAGGGGACTCAGCGTATTATTGGGGTAGGTAAGCCAGGATGATATGGGATCGTAAAATAGTGAAAAAATTAGGACTAGCCAACCAAATGTAAGGAAATACCTGACAAATTTCATGTGCTGTTCTGAACTATTAGTAAACAAGATTAGTCAACTCCCCTAATAATGCAATTATTTCTCAATTAGTTAGGCATAAGTTAAATTAAAGAACAAAAGACAAGTTCAATTTCTCCCACCACGCTATAATCTACATACCGAGTTGCAGTATGTGGAGTTTGTCGGGCAGGCGACACGAGCAGTCCTTGACAGGCGGGACACCTGTCTGTTCTACATTTGAACAGAACTCGGTATCACGTAGCCGTATGGCGGAGCGGTATGGAATATTGTTGCCAAGAACCTGATTGACTCATTAGCTGTAGTTCTGCTCTAGTGTAATGAGAAAGTTTAGCAATTAAGAAGGTAAAAGTCAAGTTCAAGTCCTTGGACTTGTTTTGAATTTAACTTATGGGGGTTTGGGTGCAGATAAGTCCCACTAAACTTGTCGAAATTTGTCTATTGGGATATTGTGAACTAATGAACTCCTTTTATGGCTTTTGAATTAATATGGTTTCTCTACCAAATTACCGTCCCAAACAACTCTCCCTAGGTCCATTAGAGGCAGAGATTTTGAATATTATCTGGGAGCTAGATTCTGTTACAGTTAAGGATGTACACGAACGAATTCTCTCCGATCCAAATAGAGAATTAGCCTATACTTCAGTGACAACTGTACTCCGTCGCCTCACCGAGAAAGGCTGGTTAGCTTGTGATAAGAGCGATCGCACATTCTCTTGGCATCCTTTGGTGACTCGCGCCGAGGCACAGGCAATCGAGGCTTACGAACAATTACAGCGATTTCTGGCGGTAGGAAATCCAGAGGTAGTAGCAGCATTTGCAGATAGTCTCGATCCCGGAAACATCGCCCAATTGGAAGCCATCGCCAAACGTCTCAGAGAAGCCAGAAACGCCCGCAAGGAGGAGAATTCATAATGCACTCGATTATGATTGCGATCGCATTAGGTTTAGCTTATGCCATCAGGTTGCGATGGTGGGCAATTCCTCTGAGTTGGTATAATTCATGGCAGCGCTCCCTCTTTTTATTTCTATTTCCTTTCTTATTAATATTAATGACAGCAGCCTCGATCCTTTGCATGGGATCGTCAGGACAAATGTTCGGGTTGTGGGCAGGATGGTTTTCCTACTATTGCGCTATAGGCTTTTTAGGTTGGGCTGCGATCGTATTTTTGCAGCAGGCACTCGCAGGGGCAAGACTTGTGCGAGAAGTTCGTACCTATCCTCTGATGAAAATTGGAGATAAATACTGTCGAGTTCCCGATATAAAAGCCCTATTTGCCGCCCAAATTGGGTTTTGGCAGCCAGAATTAGTCCTTAGTCAATCCCTGTTAAATACACTGGATTCAGCCCATCTAGAGGCTGTAATCGCCCACGAGGAAGCCCATTACTATTACCGAGATACATTTTGGTTTTTCTGGCTAGGTTGGGTGCGTAAATTAACAAATTGGTTACCTAATACAGAGAATATTTGGCAAGAACTTTTATGCTTGCGGGAACTACGAGCAGATCGTTGGAGTGCAAAAAAAATAGATCCTTTACTATTAGCAGAATCCTTGCTTTTGGTGATGGATGTACCATCCGTATCTGAATCAATACTTTGTGCTGGATTGAGTTGTGTTGCTCCTTCCAATCAGTTAACCCAGAGACTAGAAGCATTACTAGCTGAACCTTTCGAGTGCGATGGCAGCGCCTGTCAGAGGCATCGCACTACAGAAGTTTATCCACCAATATTGGGGTTTTGGATAAGTTTTGCTGGGGCATTTTCACCTCTAGCTGCGATACCATTTCATGTTTGATATTAATTAGACTTCTGCAACATTGAGGGTAAGGAGTGTTTAGCGATGGCTTACAGCGATTTCAAAACTATCAATCAAGTCAAAGCAATCTTTAATCTTAACGTTAATCTGGTGGCTCTATTTCCTCAAATAGAGCCAATTGAACCGAGCGAATACCTCAAAATAACCCTGAAGCGTAATTTGCAAGTTGCCTTTGATAACGATACAGAAAAAGCTCGTTCCGAGTTAATTATTGCACCTTTACTTATAGAAATTAGAGAAATATTTAATGGACATGTTAGCATCTTCTCTGGTAGAGATTTTAATGTCGATATTGCCAATGGACTTAATGGGTTTTGTGACTATATTTTGAGTGCGTCAGAATTCACTTTAGAAATCGAAGCACCAGTAATCGCAATTGTTGAAGCCAAAAATGAGAGTACTAATGTCGGTTTGGGACAATGTATTGCTGAGATGGTAGCAGCACAGAGATTTAACCAAGCCAGAGACAGAAACACTCAAAGCATTTATGGTGCAGTTACTACTGGCAGATTATGGCGTTTTCTCAAGCTTTCCGAGCAAACTATTTTGATTGATAAAGAGGAATTAGTAATTGAAGATTCAGAAGATGTAAATATTGCCAAAGTTTTGGCAATTTTGAGTGAGCCAATTAAACAATTTAACCTTTATCTGGGATAATTGGCTCTGGAGCCAATAGCAATCATTTCACCAAACTATGAAGAGTTAAATGGTGATAATTGGTAATTCTTAACTTAACTTTAAAACCTCTCCCCCTACCCCCTCTCCTGCGTTAGCGCAGCGGCACGTAAAAGCGTAGCTCGGCGAAACCCAGTGCGGAGAGGGGTAGTATTAAATTTTTTCTATATCGAAAAGATATCAAGTTTCATTCAATTCCAGCAATCCCGGCGGAGGATTAATTTCAATTCGACCATTTTCCAAATCTACAACAGGCGCAATTTCCCTAGCAAAAGGAATTAGAATAGTTGCCGTATGGGCTACTTTACGCTTCGGTTTCTTGATCTTACTAATCCTTGTCGGAGGAGCTGCTTCAGGTTTAGGTGCTTCAGTTTCTGGTGGGTTGTGCAGTTTTACTTCCAAAAGAGTATTTCCACCCGGAATCACATCCACCACCACACCCAAAACCTCACCTGTTAGCTGATTATAAATTTCTAAATTAAGCAAATCCAGAATATGATATTCATCTTCTCCTAACTGTGGGCGATCGCTCTCTGGTACCATTAATTTAGCACCCCGCAAAGCTTCTGCATTGTCGCAATTTTTTACCCCCGCTAGCCGTACCACATAAATTCCTTTTCCTGGTACAAAACGCCCTTTCAATAATTCTACAGGTTGGGGTTCAGTTTCCCCCACTCGTAATAACCATCGCTTGCCAGGTTTTTCAAACCTTTCAGGAAAATCAGAATTCGGATAAACCCGCAATTCCCCTTTCAAGCCTTGAGGAGCAACAATAGTGCCAATTTCTAGCCAGTCTTCATTAGTCATTAGTTGTTGGTTATTAGTTGTTGGTTGTTAGTTGTTGGTTGTTAGTTGTTGGTTGTTGGTTGTTAGTTGTTGGTTGTTAGTTGTTAGTTGTTGGTTGTTGGTTGTTGGTTGTTAGTTGGTGATATATCCGCCATTCATCCGCTACCCATCAGCCACCTCATCTGATAAATACCATTCATCCGCTGCCCATCAGCCACCTCATCTGATAAATACCATTGAGCCGCTACCCAGGGGAAGTTAGTTATCGCAGGTTCCATATAGAACTTAATACAAGGCTTGCAATCTTAGTGACTGAGGGGTTTAGTAGTTTTACTGAGTTTACCTCAGCTAGGACTAAGCTACAATGAGTCTTTTATGTGACATATTGGATTTGGGGAACTTGAGAAAGTATTCTCCGATCAAAGAATTTAAGCTATGTGGAAGGTTTTACAGAAACGTTAAGTAATCCTGTAAAAGACTTTTGTAGTCTTAAAGTGAGAAGGGCGCATCTATCCAGTGGAAAAGTCAGGATCGTATCAGTCGGCGAGGCAGACTCGTGGGTTGTTTGTCGAGGAAGGAAACTCCGACGGGTATCCGCACAGCAGATGGTTACAAGTCATCAGGTTGTTAAGCAAATGCGTTCATTTACAGGTTATACCGATGCAATGCAGTCTACAGTTGCCAGAAATTAGAAATTATAATTGGATTGAACCTCAAGCCATGGTGGCTTCCCCTTGCCGAAGTGTAGCTGAGTGTGACCCTAATGTAGTTGTGAGCGGACATTCTCCTATTTGTCTCAACCTCGAAGACTTGAAATGCTTTGAAGTTGTAGAGCATCAATTTCACCAATATGGGGTGATTTTTAAAAATGCGATCGCCCTACAACCCTCCAATCCAGCCTATCCACCTCATTCTGGTACTACAGTACTAATGGCAGCTCCCAAAAGCGGCTGGCTGGAAATAGTATTATCCAAACCGATTACTAGCTTTTGTTGCTATGTCACCAGTTCCCAGCGTACAATTATGTCTCTGTACGACTCCCAGAACGTCCTGATCGACAAAATAATGACCGAACCAAACCTAGCAGGTTCTGATTCATCGATTCCTCCCAATCTTGAGCTGAAAATTCACAATCCCAATATCTCTCGCATTACCTTCTATGCCTTTGATGGTCAACTAACCCTCGATAACTTAAGTTTTGAGTTTTGAGCTTTGAGTTAAAACTCTGCTCCCCTGCTCCCTGCTCCCCTGCTCCCCTGCTC
>NZ_JAMZMM010000020.1 GCF_024178385.1 Limnofasciculus baicalensis BBK-W-15
CCCCTGTTTCCCAGAGTAAGACTGGCTCCTAATAGGGCACAGACGGCAGGATAATAGACGAAGTTATATCGAGGTACGATGGAAATATCCTTACCTAATAAGTAGATAATTCCCAAAAATTGGAGCAGTACACCAAGGGTAAAATAGGATAAAGTGGCAGTTGCTAATTGGATCGATGGAGAAGAAGTCGTCTGGAAATTATTTCGATCAACCTTACCTAAATTATCCCCGCTTTCCCAGTCTTTTCTCCTCCAAAGTTTCTGAAATCCTAGCCAAAGCCGCCAACCAAACCAACCGGAAAATCCAACCATTAATAAACCCATTGGTATGGCAATCCACAAGGGTTGTTCTTCAACTGGCAAGGCAATAACCATCAGTATCCAACCCACCAATAGTTGGAAGAGAGGTGTGATATTTTGCGGAGTTGGTAACCAATCAGTTTCCTCACGCCTAACTGTTTGCAACAGCACCGATACCCACGGTAAATAACTAAGGGCTACGCCTAAAATTACTAGGATTACAAGAAGGAAACCTAACCCCCCCAGCCCCCCTTCCCTGGAAGGGAAGGGGGGAGTATGACTCGCGTCTCCTTGCAGGAGAGGGGTTGGGGGAGAGGTTTTCCGGGAGTACATCACCGCAATTAAAGTTAAGATTTGGGCAATAAATACTAGAATAAAAAAGTAATGGACGTAGCAGCCGATGCTGTTAACAATGCCCCAAAATAACAATAGTAATAATTTTGGTCGCTGTCGCTCTATATATAAACTCTGCTGAATTTTGATTAATCCCAACAGTGCGAGAGTAGTTAGTAACATGGGCAGAGTGTAGTGACGCGCTTCTTGGGAGAGGTAAACAGCAAAGGGCGACACAGCCATGAGTGCTGCAGCCATGAGGGCGGCGGATTTTGAGAAAACGAAGCGATTTAAGCAGTAAATTGCCGCAATTTCAAGTACTCCAATTAAAGCAGGAAGCGATCGCAATGCCCAAGCTAAGGGATATGTTCCTATTAAATTAATCCAGCTATGTATTAAGCAAAAAAATAAAGGGGGATGGGTTGAGTGTATAATGAGATTATGGGCAATTTCTCCGCAACTGACTTCCGGCTTGAAGGTGAAAATATTATCTACTGTGGAGATAGGAAAAACAATATCTAGCGGTAAGTTATTATAATTCTGTCCGAAGCTGAAGAAGGCAGTTAGTATTTCATCTAACCATAGCGGTTTCAAGTCTAGATGCCAAAACCGTAATAGACTTCCTAATAGAATGATACCAGCAAGCGCAAGATAATCTGGATTAATCATTTACTGAATCTGACATTCATTTTTCTTCCCTCTAATATAGAACTCCATAGACTAACGCTAGAATGGGTCTAGCCGGAATTGACTAGACCCATTCGGGTGCAAAAGTTTGAATTTTCAACGAGTTAATTGTCTAACGATCTAACTTGCGTTACTAAGGTTTACATTTAGCGCAACTCTTTGCTTAAGGCTCCAACCCAGCTACCTCTTTCCGGACTTCGGGTTTGGTTTTCTTCGGCTTAGACCGAGAATTTGCCACTTAATGATAATGCTAGGCTGGGAGTTACACTTGGCTCATAGACCGGAGGCATCAAATCTATGCTCCTTGGGTTGGTTACCACTTATCTGTCTAGTGGTTGATGTCTACTATTAAATTAGCACAGCTATTTTTAGTTGGGGCAAACTCTTTACTAAAGTTTATGAGTCTTTACGAATTGCAACGTTGGTAGACAGAAAGCAAAGAGAAGGCGATCGCGTTTGCTGGTACTGTTGGCGTAGAGTCTCGTTGGCGTAGCCTCTTGTAGAGAAGGCTCCCGCGTTTCGTAGTGCTTAAGCTTTGAGGGAGTGGACTTCGAGGAGGATAGTACATTTGACATCTTGCTATGATACTACTTGTGACACTATCGCTATATGGGCAAATTAGAGAAAAAGGAAAAAATTGACAACGAGCATCCTTATCATTGGCTTAAGGTATTTGATCCAGAGGAACTAAATCAATTGATTGATGAGGTAATGTCGGTATATCGTTCAGTTGATTTATCCGCCAAAGCTTGGGATGAATTAGAGGGAATTATCCATGAATGGCATGAGAGTGCTTTAGCAATATCTAATCCAGACATTGAAGCTGCTTTTAGCCAAGAAAGTGATGAGCTTGAGGAAGTGATATTATCTCAGCCTCTTGATGAAAATGCTGCTTAATTGTTTGATATTTCAGACCTATAGCAACTCTGTTATGATCGAGATGGTAATCTGTTGCCAAGTCTTGATGATGTGGCTGAGGTACAGCGATCGACAACAGTCCATATCATTTATCTTAGATTAAAGAAAAATCTAATTACTATTGAGGACATCCAATGGCTAGAACAATTAACTTTCAAACTATATCTTGGTTTTGGGATCTCTATAATAGGAACCTCCTCGATCTTGAGCCACCTTATCAAAGACGTAGTGTTTGGAATCAAGATTATAAGGATTATTTTATCGATACTGTACTGAATGGCTATCCAGCACCTGCAATATTTATCTATCAAGAGATTACTCCTGAAGGAGTTGCCAAAGTCAGTGTAGTTGATGGTAAGCAAAGATTATCTACTTTGTTTGAATTTGCCAAAAACGAGTTTCCTGTTTACGAAAAAGCCACGGTTCAAAGATTTCAGGATAAATATTTTAAAGATCTAGATCCTGAAGATAAACAAGACTTTTGGAAATATCAATTTGCTATTGAATATCTACCATCATCTGATGAAAAAATTATCGGAGATATATTCAATCGAATTAATCGAAATGTTGTCAAGCTAACTCCTCAAGAACTGCGTCATGCTAAATTTAATGGTCTTTTTATTAATACAGCAGAAGACTTAACTACTTGGATGTTTAATTATTTAGATGGAAAAAATAATTTTCCATCGATTGATTCTAGAACTAAAAAACAAATGAAAGATGTGGAGATGGTAGCACAGTTACTCCTTTTTTTAGAAGAAGGTGCTAGATCCTATAATCAGGACTATCTTGACAAAGCCTTTAGCGATCGAGATAGTGATTGGGAAACAAAAGATGAGATAGAGGCTGAATTTCGTCATACTGTTGAAGACATAAAAAAAATATTAGACTTCTCAGAAAACTTACCTAAAACCAGATTAAAAAATCAAGCGGATTTTTATTCTTTATTTGGTGCTATTGCTGAGTTAAATCGTGTGAATTCACTGAATATAACTAAAGATATTAGTCAGAGAATATATGATTTTTTACAGATAGTAGAAGATAAAAAAACAAGAAATAAGTCTAGCGATGCACTAGATAATTATGAAAAAAAAGCCCTGTCATACTATAATGCAGTTAAATCTTCCTTTACAGATTCAGGACCAAGAAAAAATAGAATCGAAATTATCAAATCTGTAATTAAGGGAGATCTTAATAGAGAAAAACCTTAAATATTATGATTTACCCCTCTATATTAGATCGCACATATCAAGAATATTATCCTTTTGTGGAAGAAACTGCAAAAAGAGTTAAAGAAACATTGATAAACTTCTGTGAACAGAAAGGATATGCCTTTACTTCTCGGATTAAAAGCATTGAATCTTTAGCTGAAAAAATTGAAACGGGGCGATTTAAAAAATGGTCAGATTTAGATGATTTATTTGCCTGTACAGTCATAATACCTACTTTATCTCATGAAGAGGAAGTTAGAGAATTTTGTAAAAAGACATTTCAGATTATCAGAACAGTTAAACGAGGACAGAATAAAAAAGCACCAGATATATTTCGCTTTGATTCAACTAGAATTTATGCTAAATTAAAGCAGATAGATGATACACCTCAAATTGATAGATTAAACATTTATAAGATTGTCTTTGAAATTCAAATTAAAAGTGCTTTTGAACACGCCTGGTTAGTGTCAACTCATGATATTGTGTATAAAAATTCTGAGATTGACTGGAAAAGATTACGTTTAGCTTCACAAATCAAAGCAACTGTTGAACAACTAGATACGCTTATTCTGGCATTTGAACAAACCTCTATGGTTATAGAAGACAATGATTATAGTGAGATCAAAATCAAGCGTCACTTAGCAACTGAAATAAAAAAACTATTTGATAATAGAAAAATCCCTGATGAGTTACAGCCGAAAGATATGAATCGTTTTTGTGATAATTTATATCGTCTTATGATTAGTGCCCAGAAAGAAGAAAAAGATCTAAAAAATATTATGAAACAAATAAAAACAGAAATTGAGTCAACAAAAATTAATACAATTCCTCTGAGTATTTCATTATTTCAATATTTTTTGGCAATTTTAGTATCTAAACAAATAATTGAACCTCCTACCCAAAATTACTACTGCCATATAACAGAAGAATTCAGCAGCTTATATCCATCTATACAAACCAATATTAATTCTATTTTTCTATATAGTGATGAGCCTTGATGAAGCTACTTGATGTGTGAGTTATTAAAATTGGGGGCAGAGAGGAATGAAAACACTTTCCATTTGTTGAAGAGTTTCTTCAATCCGTTCCTGAAGAGCCGGATTGCGCTTGACAAACTTCCGGAACGAGCGTTTGAATTTTGGGGTTAAAACCAGTAGTCTCATACTTCTGACTCGTCCAAAGATTGGCGTAATTCGGCAATTACATCCTCGGCTGACTGTTGTTTAAATTTGCCTCCATGGAAATCAGCCAAGGTTTGTTCGGCATCTTTAGCCATTTCTGCACGGCGACTTTCGTAGTGTCGGTTTTGCAGAATTTTGATCAGCATTTCCTGCTGTTCCATTGGCAGTTGCAAAGCAGTTTCTAGCACTTGGTTGAGGGTATTCATGAGATTAGGCTATCAATTTTTAAGTTCAAACAGCTTATGCCAAAGTTTTTATAAATCAATGCTCTCTGGCTTAGTTATGGGTGGCAGTATAGTGGGTGATATCTATAACAATATCACAGTTTCCCCAGAGCGATCGCCTGGACGAAGCGGGCGCAGATGTAAGGTAATTTCTGTATCAAGTCGCTTGAGAAAAATAAATAATTTGCCATCACTAAATCGTTGAAACTCTCCGTTCATTAGCTGATAGGGAAAATGTGAGTCTTAATCAGTATATTGTGTCGGTGTTGAGTGGAGGAATTGATAGAATAAAAATAATCTCTAAAGATTCACGATCGCTATGACTCTCCAATAACTCTTCTAAAATGGCTACGAATTTGTCGCTGTAACTCAACCGAAATATATGCGCTCACGCTACTGTTGCCAAATTGTTTAAACAGTGTAAAGTATATCTAGCTCTGGTTTTGAGGATTGTTAGTTGATCTACTTGTGCTAGCAGACGGTCTAGATTAGCAATTTCGTCAGGAGAGAGTTGAGATTCTGCATTTTGAATTAGCATATCATCCAATTGATTCTGTGCTGCGGGAGCTAGCATACTATCAGCTAAGGCTTGCAGTTCATCTTGGCTTAAGCTAATTAAGCATTCTTCATCCATAGCCAAGGGGTTTGTTAGTCGATGATATGCTGCTAAATCTAACAAGATGCCAACTCGCTCTCCCTCTTCGTTGGTAATATATCGTACTTGCTCAGACATGGGTTTTTTCTTTGTTAGTTTTTGGATTTATCGTAGCTTATGGGAGTGAGTGCGATGTCTTTGGCTGGTGAGTGCGATCGCCTCTCATTAATTTTATGCCATAATCTAAATTAAGTTCGATATGCAAAGCTATGAACCCCATTTACTCAGGGGTTTGCTAGTCGATTATACCCTGCCAAATCTAACAAGATGCCAACTCGCTCTCCCTGTTCGTTAGTAATATTCTGATAAGTTACCACCTAACTCCTATTTTCATCACCGAAGTTATTAATTATATATTGTGCTAGAAAATCGTATTGTCCATTCATTCTCTTCATTAACTCCTTTTGATAAGATGACCAACCATCAAATATAGTTGGGCGTTGACTGGATAAATATTGGAGAGGAATATTCAATTTTTGAATTTCAGAAGCCATGACATTCAAATCTTCAATTTTTACTACGGGTTCTGTATTTATAAAGTTAGGCAAACAGTCGTAGCTGGATATTCCTTGCAATTTAGGGATTAAATCATTTTTTATTTTCTCTATAATTTTATCTAAATGAGCTTTGTCTGCTCCAATTTCTTTCCGTTCACCAGTACTCGTATATTTTTTAGTATCAAATCCATTAAAAATCCATCCACCAAACTTAGGTTGACCTTTTCTTGGTATAACTTTATCGTATTGATTTGAACTTTCATAACGTCGCTTACCTTGATTCCAATCATCAATAAAAGTTGGTAGTACTTCGCCAATTAAACTAACGCAGTAAGCAGAGAATGAATCAGGGGTACAAGGAACTAAGAAATAATCAGAGCAATATAAAGCTGAACGGACAAGTGTGTTAAATGATGGAGGCAAATCAATTAATACATAGTCGTAAGATTTTTCCTTTCTTTCAAGATGCTCTACAAGAAGAAATGGAACTAAGAATCTATACAAACCAGTGCCTTGTACCACATCAGTCCCAACAGTAAGTATATCGGCAAAACTATTAAGCCAGAAATCTCCTGGAACTATATCTATAATAATCTGATTGTGAATTGTCTTAATTCCATCATTAAGCATATCCTTCTGATATTTAGGCTGAGTAACGTAAGTTTCGCTATTTTGAGTAGGTTGAAGAGATGGTTGAGCAAAAGCTCGAATTGTCTTTCCAAATGGAAATTCTTCTGTTCTCTCAAGATAGTCACCAAATTCATCATATCCAATTGTTGCAATGGAAAGATTACACTGAGGGTCAAAATCAATCAAAAGAATTTTATTTCCGGCTGCTGCCAGTGATGCGCTCAGATTAAAAATAGTAGTTGTTTTGCCTACACCACCTTTGTTGTTAAACAAAGAAATTATTTTAGTCATGAAGGTTCCTTTTAGGTGCAAAGTTTCACTTAACGGCGCTTGGTGATGCCATTGCATAACTCCTGCTCAATTGGTGAGTAGAGGCAATAACTGAATAATGCCATTATTCTACAAGAATTTCCACAACTCACAACCCCTAACAGCCAACTCGACGACACAAATGTAAAAATAGATAACAACTTAACGGATCTTAAAGTGAGAGGTGAGAGGTGAGAGGTGAGAGGCTAACGGCTAATCGCCAGTTGCCTACTCCCCACTCCCCACTCCCTACTCCCCATTCCCTACAAAAAACCATGCCCAAATCTCCCCAAAATCTCAGCGGTAACCAAATTCGCCAGAAGTTCCTCAACTTCTACCAACAACGGCAACACAAGATACTCCCCAGCGCTTCCCTCGTACCGGAAGATCCCACGGTACTCCTCACCATCGCCGGGATGCTGCCCTTCAAGCCGATATTTCTCGGACAACGGCAGTCGGAATTTCCCCGCGCCACGACTTCCCAAAAATGTCTCCGTACTAATGATATTGAAAATGTGGGACGGACAGCGCGGCATCATACTTTCTTTGAAATGCTGGGAAATTTCAGTTTTGGCGATTATTTTAAAGAACAAGCTATCGCCTGGGCGTGGGAACTTTCAACGGAAGTTTTCGGTTTGCCCCCAGAAAAATTGGTGGTAAGTGTATTTGAAAATGATGATGAAGCTTTTGCGATTTGGCGGGATAAAATTGGTATCCCAGCCCATCGGATTCAGAGGATGGGAGAAAAGGATAATTTCTGGACATCGGGACCTACTGGTCCTTGCGGTCCTTGTTCGGAAATCTATTATGATTTTCACCCGGAAAAGGGCGATGAAAATATCGATTTAGAGGACGATACTCGCTTTATCGAATTCTATAATCTGGTTTTCATGCAGTACAACCAGGATGCTGAAGGAAATCGCACGCCCCTGCAAAATAAGAATATTGATACGGGGATGGGATTGGAGAGAATGGCGCAAATCCTCCAGAAGGTTCCTAATAATTACGAAACGGATTTAATTTTCCCAATTGTTAAGACAGCAGCAGAAATTGCCGGACTGGATTATGCCAATAGCGATGAGAAAACAAAAGTATCTCTTAAAGTAATTGGCGACCATGTTCGCGCCGTGATTCACACGATCGCGGATGGGATTACTGCTTCTAATATTGGTCGAGGTTATATCCTGCGACGGTTAATTCGCCGAGTAGTAAGACATGGACGATTAATTGGTATTTCCGGTGAATTTACATCACAAGTAGCCGAAACTGCGATCGCGCTTTCTGAAGACATCTACCCTAATGTCCGGGAACGGGAACAATCGATTAAATCAGAATTGCAACGAGAAGAATCCCAATTCCTCAAAACATTGGAACGGGGCGAGAAGTTAGTGGCTGAAATTATCGCTAAAAAGCCTAAGCAAATTTCTGGTAAGGATGCCTTTAAACTATTTGATACTTATGGCTTCCCCTTAGAGTTAACTCAGGAAATTGCAGAAGAATACAATTTAACTGTGGATGTGGTAGGCTTTGAAGCGGAAATGGAGGAACAGCGAAAACGTGCTAGAGAAGCTCATCAAACTATCGATCTAACTGTACAAGGTAGTATTGATAAACTAGCCGAACATATCCACAGTACCGAATTTTTGGGTTATACTCAACCGCAGTCATCGGCAAAAATAGAAGTGCTATTAGTAAATGGCAAATCTGTAGAATTAGCCGAAGCAGGGACTGATGTACAGGTAATTTTGGATCGCACCCCATTCTATGCCGAATCTGGGGGACAAATTGGCGATCGCGGTTATTTGTCTGGCGATAATCTATTAGTGCAAATTACTGATGTGAAAAAAGAATCTGATTTCTTCGTTCACTTCGGTAAAATTGAACGCGGTACTTTAGAATTAGGCACAACTGTAACCGCCCAAATTGACAGCACTTCTCGTCGTCGTACCCAAGCAAATCACTCAGCAACTCACCTATTACAAGCCGCACTCAAACAAATTGTCGATCCAACTATTTCCCAAGCTGGTTCCTTAGTTGCTTTTGACAGAATGCGTTTTGACTTCAATTGTCCTCGTTCCCTAACATCTGAAGAAGTAGAACAAATTGAAGGACAAATTAATACTTGGATTGCTGAAGCACACGAAGCAGATATCGCAGTCATGCCCATTGCCGAGGCTAAAGAAAAAGGCGCAATTGCCATGTTTGGTGAAAAATACGGTGCAGAAGTGCGAGTGATTGACTTTCCAGGCGTTTCCATGGAACTCTGTGGCGGTACTCATGTAAAAAATACCGCCGAAATTGGGGTATTTAAAATTATCTCAGAAACGGGGATTGCATCAGGTATCCGCCGGATTGAAGCCGTGGCAGGACAATCAGTGCTAGACTATCTGAATGTGCGAGATAAAGTAGTACGGGAATTTTGCGATCGCTTTAAAGCCAAACCAGAAGAATTACCGGAACGGATTACTAATCTGCAAAATGAACTCAAGGCATCTCAGAAACAATTAGATGCCCTCAAACAAGAACTTGCTTTAGCTAAATCTGACCAACTTTTAGCCAAAGCAGAATCAGTGGGTGAGTTCAAAATTCTGGTAGCAAATATGGGTGATACAGATCCAGATTCACTAAAAACTGCTGCGGAACGTTTACAACAGAAATTAGGCGAAAGTGCCGTAGTATTAGGTTCTGTTTCTAGTCCGGATAAAGTTAGTTTGGTAGCAGCTTTTAGTAAAGGTGTCAATAGTAAAGGATTGCAAGCCGGGAAATTTATCGGTGCGATCGCAAAAATCTGCGGCGGTGGTGGAGGAGGAAGACCAAATCTTGCCCAAGCAGGTGGAAAAGATGGGAGTAAGTTAACAGAAGCATTGAAAATTGCTTCAACTCAGTTAAGATCTGAGTTAGGTTGTTAGGAGGAAGCACCACCCAATTCATAATCTTTGATTGAGTATAGGATAAGAGTTAAAGAGATTGGAGGCAAATAAATCTCCAGTCTCTTAGTAAGTATTCAGTTAACACCCTATGTTAATTCCATCTCTAAATCGGGTTGTTGCCAAAGTTTTTTCTCAAACGAATCTGCGAACCGTTCTTATTGTCCCCTTAATCTTGCAAATTGTCGGGGGAGTAGGGTTGGTAGGGTATCTATCTTTTAAAAATGGGGAAGAGGCTGTCAATAAAGTTGCTGCTAAACTCTACAGTGACATTAGCGATCGCATTGTCGATCGCATCAAAACTTACCTGAAAACACCCCATCTAATCAACAAAACTAACGTAGATGGTATAGATCTCGGTCAATTAAATATAAAAAATTCCAAAACCTTAGAACGCCACTTTTTGAAACAAATTCAAGTTTTTGATGGAGTCACTAGCATTTCATTTGGCAACCCCCAAGGCGGATTTATTTCTGCTGGCAATGATGAGAGAGGAATTTCCGTTGCCTTTACAGAAAATTTCGCGAGAGGTAGTCTTCGGGTAGAAGGTATTGATCGTCAAGGGAATCGAAATAATCTATTAGTAAATGAACCTAATTATGATGTGAGAGTTCGACCTTTTTATCAAAGTGCTATAGCCGCAGGTAAACCAATATGGAGTCCTATTTATATCTACGTTCCATCTTCTAGAGGTTTAGGGATTTCCGCTAGCTATCCCCTCTACGATGGAGGAAGTAAACTCCAAGGTGTTTTATCGAGTCATATATCTCTTGTTGCCATCAATGAATTTCTACAAGACTTGAAAATTAGTGTTAGCGGCAAAGCATTTATTGTCGAAAGATCCGGAATGATAGTAGCGTCTTCAACCCCTGAGATTCCCTTTGTCAGGAGTACAAGTACAGATAAACAAGAAAATAAACGGCTGAAAGCAACTAAAAGTAGGGAACCTTTGATTCGCTATACGGCGGAATATTTAATGTCTAAATTTGGTGGATTTGCCCATATTAATACGGGAACAAAAATTCACTTTCAAGTAAAAGGTAAACAGCAAATTGCACAGGTAACCCCCTTTAAAGATGAGTTTGGACTGGACTGGCTAATTGTGGTTGTAGTCCCAGAATCCGATTTTATGGAGCAAATTAATGCTAATACCTACATGACTATTTTCCTGTGTGGAGTGACATTAGTTGTGACGACATGGATTGGTATTATTACCAGCCGTTGGATTACAAAACCACTTCTCCAATTAAATACTGCTGCCAAAGAAATCGCTCAGGGAAAATGGGATAAAATAGTCGAACTTAAACGTTCGGATGAAGTGGGGCAGTTGGCAAAGTCTTTTGGTAGTATGGCAGTGCAACTGCAAGCCTCTTTTAGCGAGCTTACTGCGTTAAATGAAGCCTTAGCCCAAAGCGATCGCAAGTTTCGCGGAATTTTTAATCAAACCTTTCAGTTTACAGGAATGCTGAGTCTTGATGGCATTATTTTAGAAGTCAATCAAACAGCAATAGATTTTTGCAGACTCCCGCCAGAAGACTTGATCGGAAAACCAATTTGGCAATCCTATTGTTGGACTATTTCTCCAGAAACTCAAACCCATTTGCAAGAATCAATTAAACGAGCGAGTCACGGCGAATTTATCCGTTATGAAGTCGATTTATTAGGGCATAGTAATCGCATGATCGCGATTGATTTGTCCCTTAAGCCTATTTTTGATCGAAACGGCAAGGTTGAATTTATTATTATCGAAGGTCGAGATATAACCGAACAGAAACAAGCTCAGAAAGTTTTAGCAAACTACAATCATACTTTAGAAGAGCAAGTTGCAAAACGGACAGAAGAATTAATCGAAATTAACCAACAAACTCAAGAGCAGGCGGTAGCCCTAGAAATCGCTTTAGACAAAGTAAAACGCACTCAATCTCAACTGATTCAAGCTGAAAAAATGTCTAGTTTGGGGCTAATGGTTGCTGGGATTGCTCACGAAATAAATAATCCCGTCAGTTTCATTTATGGCAATATCGCTCCTGCCCGTCAGTACTGCAAAGATTTACTAAGTCTAATTTCACTCTATCAGGAAACCTATCCGAACTCCACTCCCGAAATTCAGCAGCTATCATCTGAAATAGAAATAGATTTTTTGGTGGAAGACTGGCAAAAACTGATCGATTCTATAGAGATGGGAGCTGATCGTATTCGCAAAATTGTTTTGTCGCTCAGAAACTTTTCTAGACTGGATGAAAAAGAACTAAAAGCTGTTGATATTCATGAAGGTATCGATAACACTCTAATGATTTTGCAGCACCGACTAAGAGCAGATGGCAATCGTAGGGAAATCGAGGTGATTAAAAACTATGGTGAATTGCCATTAGTCACCTGTTATGCTAGTCAGTTAAATCAGGTGTTTATGAATCTATTCTCGAATGCTATTGACGCTCTAGAAAATCAATCCCAACCACCGAAAATTACGATCGAGACATCGTTAAGTCAAAATTCATTAGGAGACTCTATCCAGATGTCCTTACAAAGTGAAAAAGATAAATCTTTATCCTCTATTCCCCATTGGGTTATTATTAATATTTCTGACAATGGTGCTGGAATGAGTGAAGAGGTAAAAGAAAAAATATTTGACCCTTTCTTTACCACCAAGCCTATAGGTAGTGGCACGGGATTGGGGTTATCCATTAGCTATCAGATTGTAGTAGAAAAACATAATGGTCTAATTACCTGTCTTTCTGCTCCAGGCTCAGGAACAGAATTTATGGTAAAGATTCCACTCGAACTCAGTTGCACTCTGAATTGATTTATAGCAGTCGCTTTCGTCGGTTAAGACAATTGGCTCTCAGCCCCTTGTTGTTCCTACCGAACAATTGGCTCTCAGCCCCTTGTTAAAATTTGCTAGCTCAGAATGTCCTAACCGCTGTGGCGGTTGCTATAGTATCATATAATTAGCGATTGTATTGTTCTTTGACAAATAACCAATAACCAATAACCAATAACAACTCTAACCCCTAACCTTTTATGATAATTTATCCCAATGAACGCGATATACTTGTAAAGGTTCAGTCTTTCCTTTAACCCGAACTAGGGGCATTTTTTCTAGAGGCAATCTCCGATCTTTGAGTTTTTTAAATGTACTTTGAGCAATTAATATTTCACCCGCCTTCGCTAGAGTACAAATCCGACTTGCTACATTTGTTGTATCCCCAATGTGGGCATACTGAATTAGTCTTTCTGATCCAATATTTCCGGCTGCTACTTTTCCGGTATTGAGTCCAATATGAATTTGGATTGGTCGTTTGTTTTGTCGTACCCATTTCTGATTTAGACGACGAACCGCCCATTGCATTTGGATTGCTGCTCTTACTGCTCTATCCGCATCATCGGTTTGTTGATAAGGAGCGCCCCAAACTGCTAGTAAAGCATCTCCAATATATTTTTCTAATGTACCTTCATAAGGAAAGACAATCTCTTCCACCATCATCTCAAAGTACTCATGAAGCATCTCAATCACTTGGCGAGGTTCCATAATCGAACACATTTTTGTGAAGCTACTAATGTCAGAAAATAATGCAGTAACTTCAGCTTCTACAATTCCTAATTGACCTTTTTCTCTCAGTCTTTTACTAACAGCAGGAGCAAAAAAACGTTCCAGCTTATCGCGCATTACTGCTTCCGCTTGCATCTTCTTATAGAGTCGGGAATTTTCAATTGCGATTGCAGCTTGATTTGTCAGACAAGTTAAGAATTCTAAATCTTCATCAGAATAGATATCTGCCATCGACAAATTATCAACATATAAGACTCCAATTACTGCATCTCTCGGTTTTAAAGGAACGCACATCGCCGCGTGAATACCTTGTCTCATTACCGATACTGAATCATTAAAAAGTTGATCCAGACGAGCATCATGAGTTAAAACAGCATTACCTCCCTCTAGGACGACATCGATTATTTTCTTGCTGTAAAATGGAGTTTCTACTGGGTTTCCGAACGATACCTTAACTGCTTTTTGTTCCAGATCTCCAGTTGTTTCATTAATCATGAGAATTGCTGCTCGATCTACGGTCATTATTTCTAACAGCAAGTCCAGGATTTTTTGTAAAACTGCGTCTGGTTCATCTGGCGAAGATAGTTGTTTGCTAATTTCTAGCAAAAGTTGCAATTTGTCAACTGCTCGCTGCTGAACATCTTTGTGCCGAAGCTTTAAAACAGATCGAGTTTTTTTATTTTCATCCAGTAAGTCTTTGAATACGACGCGAGTCTCTTCTGGAGAGACTTGCTTAACAATCGATATGTCAGTATCTACATCACTAAACCACTTGGATTGAGTCGTAGAAATGGCATCAACAAATCTGAAAAATACACTACCAACCCGAATCAAATCTCCATCCTTGATTTGGGAATTATCAATTTTTAACTCGTTGACAAAAGTACCATTGAGACTCTGGAGATCGGTGAGGATAATACCATCGGGTGCGATCGCAATTTGGGCGTGGTGACGGGAAAGATACCCGTGGAGTACAACAATAGTATTATCCTCCCCACGTCCGATGGTATTGACACCAAACCTGAGTTCATAAATCCTTTTGTTAGGAGTATTGGGTTCGTAAATTAAATAAGGCACGCCCCATTCTCACAATAATTGTCTTTCTAATTCAAGATAACGAATGACTTGGATTAGATCCCAGTCAATGGTAGACTCTTTTTTTTATGTTTGTTACATAGCGGCTGTCATCTGTCTTCCCCGCGAGTGACTCCCACCATAACTGTACTCAGTTTGGTGGTGAGAGGAAACGGGGGGCATAATCTACGCGATATATCCATAACCATCCTTTTTGTGAATGTGTTTGCAGTATTTGTGACTAATTCCCTGGACTAATCCTTTTTTGGTTGAAATATTAAAACTGCCACTTGAACGAGTAGCAATTCTACCTAGATATCTACCTACTTTTGGCTGATTGCGGTAATTGGTGCGAATTTTCGCAATCTTTAACGGTAGCATCAGGATGTGATTCTTTAAGAATTACGGTAAAGGGAAACCGTCTAAATATGGCGGCTTTTTTCTGAGTTAGTAGTTGTCTGGCATGTCCTGGATGGATTGGGTTTAATGGTCGAAAATCTTGGTCAATTACTAGTATTTTGCACATTATGTGCCTCCAATTACTTGGGTAAGGTTAGCCTGGACAATGATTTAAAGGCTTTTTACGTCAACAACACTGGCTTTAACCCCATAAACCTGTTTAATTGTTGACCTCAGTGCTACAAACTGGCTGGGCATTTGTAGGTGAGATGACCTAAAAATCGTAGTACACGAAGTACTTAGTCGGGTAAACTCTGGACTTTAAAAGCCCCCACCATAGCTGTACCCAGCTTGGTGGCGGGTAGTTTACAGCCTATCGGTGTTATAGTTTAGGGTTTAGGGTACTCACATATAACCTACCACCTCAAACCTAACCCCTCATCCCCGCACCTAAAATTTTTTAATTTGGTCCAGGGAGCAACCTGACTACGCTTTTACATCCTTCCCCACTATAGCTGTTACCTAACAAGGGATTGCCAACCTTGCGCCAGACGCACCCCGCTAATCTTACTCCTTTGGTAACTTGTACCCTTCGGGATGGTTTAGTATTCCCCTACAGAGAAGGCTATTCTACAAGAAGGGTTCCCTCAACAGAAGCCTAACCGGGCTGAGTCTTTTCTGGGTATTGGAGACTGAGCTGACACTAGTTACCAAATTCCATTAAAACTCAAAATTAAAAAATTATCATTATCCCTAACCTATATTTATAGGATATAACTCAAATTATACTATGAAAGCAGGACAATCTTTTTATGAATTTGCGCCACCTCTACTAACTTTACCCCTGTTTCTAATGCTGGATCTTCTAGTTGCATAACCCAAGTATTCGGGATAGCCATGGGGCTAGATTTCAGGAAAGCTAAAAGAGCTTCATTTTCTTTCCCTGAATCAAATAATATGGTATAAATTATTAGCCCTACAGCAGCAGAGCGACTCATACCTCCTTGACAATGGCTCGTAACATCTCCACTAGGAATTATGCAACATCTCCAAATGTAGGGTTCGTTATATAACGCACCCTACTATAATATTCCCAGTTTAATTCCCTTATTCTAAATGACTAGAAATCTCACCGGAGCAGCTCCCATTCTGATACGGAGTTCCAGTCTAATGTAGAATTTGTAGGGCAGGCATCCTGCCTGTCAATGGCAGGCATCCTGCCTGCCCTACACTGGATGATAAGCTATGAGTCTAATTTCACCTGTAATTTCTGCTAAATCTCCGATAGATACTCCTCCCCTAAAACTAGGAATTATGGCATCTGGGAGTGGTACAAACTTTGAAGCCGTCGCCCAAGCCATCGCTTCTGGGCAACTCCATGCTCAAATCCCCGTCCTAATTTACAATAATCCTGGTATCAAAGCCGTACAACGTGCCGAAAAATGGGAGGTTCCCTCCGTACTAATAAATCACCGAGACTACAAAAATCGCGAAGTTTTAGATGCCAAAATTGTAGAAACCCTGAAACAATATGAAGTAGAATGGGTAATCATGGCAGGCTGGATGCGGATAGTAACCCCAATACTTATTAATGCTTTTCCTGACAAAATTATAAATATTCATCCCAGCTTATTACCTAGTTTTAAGGGAGTAAAAGCTATTGAACAAGCCCTGGCTGCTGGCGTTAAAATTACTGGCTGTACTGTTCACTTAGTAGCACCAGAAGTAGATAGCGGTCTAATTTTAATGCAAGCTGCTGTCCCTGTATACTCAGATGATACTCCAGAAACCCTACACGCTCGCATCCAAATCCAGGAACATTGTATTTTACCATCTGCGATCGCACTTGCTGCTGGGTTGGCGAATTGAATGATATAATAATTACACAGCGATACCACATATACTGGGAATATTGCGTAACCCATAACAAACCCTACATATATACAGTTTCCGTAATTGGTGCTAGAGTTGTGATCGGGTAATTTTTGCGTTTTTAATCAGCATTTAATGTAGGGTAGGCAGTCCCCTGAAAAACTTGAAAAGTTGATTATTACGTTAGTGGGGAGTGCCACTCTACGGTTATTGAGAATGGTGCTAGTAATTTCCATATTTTTCCCTACTTTATATCCCAAACAGGATGACATCTAAATTAGAAATACCAGAAACACAAGTAGTAGATTTATCAGTGAAGATAGCGATTACAACCGCCTTAGCTGCCGCATTCTTCTTGGCTTTCACACCCATTTTAATCCGCATCAGCGAAAGTTTCATCAGCCCCAATGCCACAATATTTCATCGCTTCTGGATAGCCACTGCCATATTAGGGTTGTGGCAGGTAGTATTCCTGCGAAATAGGCAAGCAAATCTTCCCATCAAAAAATTTACTGAGATTAATAAAATATGGCTCCCTTTGGCAGTCATGGCAATCGCTTTTGTTAGCACTCAACTATTATGGGCTACATCGATAGCTCAAACCACTGTTGCTAACTCAGAAGTTTTGCACTGTCTTTCTCCGGGATTTACAACATTGGCTGCGTGGGCGCTATTTTCTCAAAAGTTTGGTGGCAGATTTATCACGGGAATGGTAGTAGCAACGGGGGGAACAATCGCGATTGGATTTAGCGATATGTTTAGTAGTATCAGCTTGGCAGGCGACGGGCTAGCATTCCTCTCAGCTATCTTTTGGGGTGGATATATAATGTCTATGGAAAAACTTCGCACTTGGTTAAGCCCAACCGTAATATTGATTTGGGCATCCGGTTCTTGTACTCTATTATCCCTAGGTGTTTTAATTATAACTGGCGATCGACTATTCCCGTCTTCTGGAGCAGCTTGGCTAACCTTAATCGTGATGGCTTTCAACACAATTATCGCTCACAGTTTAATCGCCTATAGTATCAAATGGTTATCTTCAGGGTTAATGACAACAATTCTTCTTATCTCTCCTGTTATCACTGCTATAATGGGTTGGTTTTTATTTTCAGAAACCCTAACCCTGCTAAACTTATTGGGTTTTGCCGTAATTCTGGTGGGGATATACCTAGCCATATCTGACACAGGAGAATTAAAGGTACTAGAAGAGTAAAATTATGGTTTACCGCTCCCAAAGATAGAGTTGGATAATTTTCCTGTTCATTTCATACGATCGCAAAAAATACATGGGGAATACCCATTTCTATTGAAGAAAACTACCCATCTGAATTATGACTATTTATTTTTTCACTGCTGACGAAAAACCTTACGGTTGTTTCTGTAACTTTTCCCTCCACGGTTTTGAACTAGATGGACTATGGTGGCATACATCAGAACATTATTATCAAGCCAAAAAATTTACTGGTACACCCCATGCCGAAACAATTAGATTAGCAAAAACTCCCGCAGAATCTGCTAAACTAGGTCATCACCTCCCTCATCGCAACGACTGGAAAAAAATCAAATATGATGTAATGCACAAAGCTGTACTCCGTAAGTTTCAGACTCATGGAGATATTGGCAAAATTCTCCTAGCTACAGGAGATCAAATCATCATTCAAAAAGATCTGGGAGACTACTATTGGGGCTGTGGGAAAGATGGCACGGGCAAGAATTATCTGGGCAAAATTTTAATGGAAGTCAGAGCTAATTTGCGTAGTGTAAATTCTGACAAAATGGTTTCTCTAAAAAAAATAGAAAATTTGAACTATTTATCAAGGTAATTTATGTCTAAATTGGCGATTGTCTATTTTTCAGCTTCTAATAAGACACACTTGATGGCTGAAGCTATAGCTGAAGGAGCTAGTCAAGTGGTAGACGTGAAAGTTGAGTTATTACGAATTGTGACGGATCAGATTGTCAAGGGAGTATGGCAAAATCCAGAAATTATCGCCAAGCTTAACCAGGCTGATGCCATTGTATTTGGTTCCCCAA
Source organism: Limnofasciculus baicalensis BBK-W-15 (assembly GCF_024178385.1). Taxonomy (GTDB): domain Bacteria; phylum Cyanobacteriota; class Cyanobacteriia; order Cyanobacteriales; family Coleofasciculaceae; genus Limnofasciculus; species Limnofasciculus baicalensis. The sequence goes on from NZ_JAMZMM010000020.1 coordinate 18,801, forward strand.
CTTATATGGGAGGTGTAGCAGGTGAGTTTAAACTGTTTATTGATGCTGCCAGTGAAGTCTGGTTTAAGCAAGGATGGAAAGATAAAATAGCTGCTGGTTTTACCCATTCTAGTTGTCTAAGTGGTGACAAACAAGGCACCCTGCTTTCCCTAGCAATCAATGCAGCCCAGCATGGTATGATTTGGGTCAATGTTGGCGATTTACCCAGTCATTTCCTGGGAAAAGATGATGGAGTGAATCGCCTTGGCTCATTTTTAGGAGTGATGGGGCAAGGCTCAGTTATGAGTGGAGTTGAAGGTAAACTAGAGCTAGATCCAGGGGATTATCTCACAGCTTTCCGATTTGGACAACGGATTGCTGAGGCTACCCAACGTTGGGGTAAAGTTGAGTAAATGTATCAGGAATTACGCAAAGCACCTATCTGTAGGGTGTGTTATGCGCAGCTAACACACCATTCACAATATTAGTAGTGTTACTGCGCAAGTCCTATGTATAACATTATTCTATCAAACAAAAAACATGGTGACAGTAGAAATATTAGCCATAGGCAACGAACTTTTAATCGGCGATGTACTTGATACTAATAGCCACTGGATTATTAAAAAAATCACTGGTATGGGTGGGCAAGTTAACCGTTGTGTAATTCTCCCAGATAATTTAGATACAATTGCGACAGAAATCCAAGCAGCCTTGGAAAGGAAAACTGAGGTGATTTTTACAATAGGCGGGATGGGACCAACAGTTGACGATCTAACTCTTGAAGCTATAGCCCAAGGAATAAATCAGCCTTTAGAGGCTAATCAAGAAGCGATTAATTTTGTTCATCAGAAATATCAAGAGTTGGCTGAAAAAGGATATGTTGACGATTCAAAAATGACACCAGCGCGATCAAAAATGGGGATTTTACCTAAAGGTTCAATTCCAATCCACAATCCGGTTGGAGCCGCGCCAGCCGTAATCTCAAGGGTAAAAGAAACCACAATAATTAGTTTGCCCGGAGTACCTAGAGAGCTTAAAGGAATATTTGATAATTCTTTGCCATCGATTCTTCAGGAAAAATTTGGCAAGAATTTTTATTTAGAGAAAGTGGTAATGGTTGATAGCAATGACGAATCAGTTATTGCGCCAATCTTAAATATTGTTTGTCAAGATAATCCTAGGATTTATATTAAATCAAGAGCCAGAAACTTTGATACAGATATAAAATTCAAGGTGACTCTTTCTTACTGTAGTAGTTTTAAAGAAGAAGTAGTTGAGGCAATTAATAAAGCCAGACAAGATCTCAGAAAAGAGTTAGGCAATGCCGGAATTTCCCTAGAGTATATAGAATAATTCACTGATTGCTTTCCCAATTGTAACTAGATCAAAAGGATGTCTCTATGTCCATAACTTTAACTATACCAGATTCAACCTTAACCGCAATTGAAGCGGCTTTACCCATTGAGCCACAACCCTATAGTATAGGAGATCAACCCACCGGGTTAATCGTTGTCGATGTGGTTAATTGTTTTTGCACCATTGGCTATATCTTTGCCCCACAACAACCCGACGAACAAATCTCAACCATGGTATCAGAAAGCAATCGCCTAGCGCAATCTTTTGTTGCCAGAGGTTTGCCCATACTAGCCTTTTTAGATACCCACCAACCGGGTAAACCTGAACCTCCTTATCTACCCCATTGCGAGAAGGGTAGCGGGGAAGAAAAGCTGGTACCGGAAATAGCATGGCTGGAAAATCACCCCCTGGCTACCTTAGTTGCCAAAGATTGCATAAATGGTTTTATCAGAGCAATTGACGTAGATACTGGGCGTAATATATTGTTAGACTGGATTAGCGATCGCAAACTAGAAGCATTAGTGGTGGTGGGTATTTGCACCGATATCTGTGTGATGGATTTCGTTACCACTATGTTATCGGTTCGCAATCACGGTTTGTCGCCAACTTTAAAAGATGTAATCGTTTATGCTAAAGGTTGTGCTACCCACAACATCACCGCAGAAATGGCACTTCAGCAAGGGCTATCCAAAACAGCAATTCATCCGCAGAAAATAGCCCATCATATCGGACTATATACAATGGCTGAACGCGGTGCTATTATTGCTTCTACGATTAAGCTTTAAACAAGTATTGATCTTCAAACAGTTTCATGTAGTTTCATGTAGTTTCCTATAGGGTGGGCACTCCCCCTTAGAATTTGAAAAGCTGATTATTACGTTAGTGGGGAGTGCCCACCCTACGGTTATTGAAACTGGCGCAAGTTATAAGCTTCATCCAACTGAAAGTCGCTATAATTTGGCTAACAAAGTTGAAAAATAGGTCAATTTTGCATCAAGCTGTCTACTACGATTTCAAGATCTTTCCCTAAATAACAACCTTTTTGAGATTTGGATAAAACATTGAACGCACCCAACTCGTCATCCTCAAATATTCCATGCCAATTTGACATTATTGTAGTAGGTTCTGGCGCAGCCGGACTCTATGCTACCCTCTCTCTGCCAGAAAAATATCGCGTCTTGCTCGTAACCAAAGATAAACTGAGAACAGGATCGAGTAAATGGGCACAAGGAGGAATAGCGGCAGCAATAGGAGACGATGATTCCCCCCAACTCCATTTAGAAGATACATTACACGCCGGGGCTGGTATTTGCGATCGCGCTGCTGTAGAATTTCTGGTAGAAAATGCTCCAGAAGCGATCGATTCTTTACTAAAATTAGGTGTAGCCTTCGATCGCAAAGAAAATAAACTAGCAACAACTCTAGAAGCAGCTCACTCACGCCCCAGAGTCCTCCATTCCCAAGATACCACCGGACGCGCGATAATTGATATTCTCACCGCCAAAGTATCAGAAAAACCTAACATTCAAGTCTTATCCCAAGCCCTCGCCTTGAGTTTGTGGCGAAATCCCCAAACTCATCGCTGTCAAGGTATTAGCCTCCTCCACCAAAATCAAATCATCTGGCTAAGGGCAAATGCCATAGTTTTAGCCACTGGTGGCGGTGGTCAAATTTTCGCCCAAACCACCAACCCGTCAGTAAGCACTGGAGACGGTGTCGCCCTAGCTTGGCGGGCTGGCGCAGTGATGCGAGATTTAGAATTTGTGCAATTTCATCCCACTGCTTTAAGTCAACCTGGTGCGCCTCATTTTCTCATTAGTGAAGCGGTAAGAGGAGAGGGGGCACATTTAGTGGATGTGGAGGGGAGACGTTTTGCTTTTGATTACCATCCCAAGGGCGAATTAGCGCCGCGAGATGTAGTTAGTCGGGCGATTTTTAGTCATTTAGAGAAAACCGCCCCTAATCCGGCTACAGCTAATGTTTATTTAGACTTAAGATCGATCGAAACTGCACAAATTTGCCATCGTTTCCCGAATATTATTCAAAAATGTCAGGAGTGGGGGATTGATGTTTTTCAGGAACCGATTCCAGTCGCACCAGCGGCTCATTATTGGATGGGAGGAGTTGCGGTAGATTTGATGAATTCTACTTCGATTGAGGGATTATATGCTATTGGTGAAACTGCCAGTACGGGAGTACATGGCGCGAATCGTTTGGCGAGCAATTCTTTATTAGAATGTATCGTATTTGCTGCCCAATTGCAAAAGTTGGAAGTGGAACCCATTGCCATTAGTGAGGTTGAATCTTTTAGAGTAGAAACGGGAGATTGGAGTGGGGAAATAGAGGAGATAAAATTAATCAGGGAAAAGTTACCAGCCCTAATGTGGCATGGTGCGGGGATTTGTCGAACTCAGTCTATATTAGAAGAAGCAATTGCAGAAGTTAGTGCTTGGCGTTTTCAGTTAGCTAATTTAGAGATTAGTAAATATATCCTTAATTTATCTCCCAATCAAAGGATTCAGTTTGATTCAGTTACAGCCGAGGCACAATTAAAACTAGCCACAGAAACACTTAATCTGTTAGATATTGGTTATTTAATTCTCAAAAGTGCTGCTTTTCGCACCGAAAGTCGCGGTGGACATTATCGTACTGACTTTCCCGATACTTCCCCTAGTTGGCAAGTTCATACTGTAGTAGAGGGTGAAAGATGGCATAAATCCCCAGTTGTTTGAGTAAGGGAGGTAAAATAAATAGACATTAAGACTGTTTATTATTTACCTCAGCCTTTAAGGGTAGCTGTCAATAGTCCTAATAGTCTATCAATTGGAGTAAGATAGACTTCATTAAGATCAATGGTGACAGTATTATCTTCTAACCTGATAAATCTCCAAACACTCCCTGTAGTTACAATCCCATACAAAGATTGAATCGGACTACCCTTATTCTGATTAAAGATTTGAGCGGCTAACATTTCTGATATACATTGGGGAGTTGCTCCATTCAAATTCTCTTTCTTGGCTTCTACAAGAACAGTAACAGGTGCTTCTATACGAAGCTGTTCGCTAGAACGACTAATCAGAAAATCACAGACTCCATTAAGTCCTTTTGCCTGATCTACATTAAACTCGGTTCCAGAAAATAGACTGATATGAGGATGAATTTCTTTTAATTCCCTCAATACTGGAGCAATCAGAAATTCAGAACGGGCTTTTTCCGTATTAATCGCACCTGCAAGAGGTATGTTACGCCTTAATGTTTCATTGAGCCAATCGCTGGGAGCAATAGGTTCCCCATGAAGAAGTCCACTGACTTCAACAATATTTAGGTGAAATTTGGTTTTTAGATCGTCAAAAGTAAATTCACTATATGCCATAATATTTCTCCCTTCATCTCATTGTATCCCAATTCCTAAAGCAACTAAGACTGATCCTCCTCCGTTGGCGTAGCCTGCGCGAAGCGCATACTCCGAACTCAGGTTGGTACGGTAGGCGATCGCACTCTGCTTATGTTTGATCCCGGATCTCCTGTTAAGGTAAAGGCACATCTCACAAACTAGCAATTACTCTAGGTGTTGCGGACTATCCGGTATCACCTATAATTCCTGTAACAACGTTGACTACAGACATCCTCAACTCCTCAACTATGGTTAATTTAACAGTAAGTATTTGTACCTACAACGGGGAAACCCGCTTACCGAGAGTTTTAGATTTATTGCTATCTCAGGAAAATACTGACCATTTTCTTTGGGAAATAATTGTTATTGATAACAACAGCAGTGATAACACAGCCAAAATAGTTCAGGAATATCAATCCAATTCTCTTTCCCGTTATCCCATCCGATATTACTTTGAACCAAAGCAGGGATTAGCATTTGCTCGACGTTATGCGATTAAAGAAGCTCAAGGAGATTTAGTCGCATTTCTTGATGATGACAATCTCCCCACAGCTAACTGGGTTTCTGCTGCTTTTTCCTTTGGGATGTCACACCCCAAAGCTGGGGCTTACGGAAGTCAAATTAACGGTGAATATGAAGTTAATCCTCCAGAAGGATTTCCCAGGATAGCTAGCTTATTGGCTATTGTAGACCGAGGCGAAACACCTTTTTGTTATGAGTTGCATCGTAAATGGTTTTTCCCGGCTGGCGCTGGATTAGTTTTCCGTAAGAAAGTATGGATAGATAGTGTTCCGGAAGAACCTATTTTGAAAGGTGTATGTGGTACATCTCTAAGTTCTAAAGGAGAAGATCTAGAGACTTTATCTTATATCAGAAAAGCAAGTTGGGAAATTTGGCACAACCCGGAAATGCTTATTTATCATCATATACAGCGATCGCGCTTGGAAAAGGACTATTTATTACAGGTTGCCAGAGGTGTAGGCTTAAGTCGATACCCAATGCGGATGTTGCGTTTTCCTTTCTGGCAAAAACCTTTGGTTTTGCCTCTCTACCTAGCCAATGATTTGCGAAAACTTATCCTTCACTTTATTAAATATCGAAAATTCATTAATACAGATACAATAGCTGCTTGCGAACTTGAACTTTTCTGGTGTAGCTTTATTAGCCCATTTTACCATTGGAGGGCAAAAATATTCAAATAATTTATATAGAAATTCAGAACTTATACAGATTTTTGGGGCGAAGCTAGATCTAAAAAATGCGATTGGGATGAGATTAATAATCGGTTTAAGTAAGCCAACTCATAAAAGATTACCCAACCGCAATCAGTAAAGGTTTGAACATTCATTTTAATCGCGCTCTTAACCGCCTCTGAAAATGTCTTTTGGGCGATTGCGACGGTACATTGAAGCTTGTCCTTAATCCCTGCTTTGACAAGTCCTTGCGGGGGAGAAACTTCCTCCTTGTCCACCTCAACCAGGATAGCTTCACCGTTTTCAGTATCAGTTGTAAACTCTATATAGCGTGCCATATTCTCAAAATTGCCTATTTAGAAAATCTCATGACTCTAGTGTAAAATATTATACTGTCTGTCACTTAAAAACGCTATAGAGCAAGCGCAGCGAATAAAAGCTAGTATAATTAGACAATATCTAACCTGCCGAATTGGTATTACAACAAAATAGATGGGTAAGACTTGAAGAAATAGCGACGCTATTTCTTCAAAAAATATTATTTGAAAGTCCCCGGAAGAAACGGCAAAAATTTCTTGATTTACCCCACGCAATTAGTTACAGATTCTGGTTTTCTGGCAAATCACCAATTGGTATGACGGGCTAAAATGGAATGCCAGCGTTAAATCTCTCGATCTAGGTTAGACAAAATGCCTTCTAAATCCATGACACCATGCAAAACCCGGAGAATCTCAACCTGATTATCCTGAATCCGGTAAAAAATAAGGTAATTTTTGAAATCCTTGACACGCCACTGACGAATCTCCCCCATTCGAGAGGAGACTAATCCCACGACTTTGCCAATTCCTGGTATCGTCGCTAATTGTGCAAAGGTAGCCTCTGCTAACTCAAGGAAGCGAGTGGCAGCATTAGCATCCCCATTAACCAAAATATAGTTTGCCAGTTGCCTGAGATCCTGAGTAGCTCGATTTCGGATAATTAACTGATAACTCATTTCTCTTCTGGGTTTGTACCCAACACCGATCCCCGCAAATTCTGCCAATAAGCTGGTGTTACGGGTTCGCTATCCGAGTCTAATCCCTCTTGCAGCAAACTTTCTAGCTTTTCTTGAGCCTGTTTACGTTGACGATCTTGTTGCACTAAATGTAGAAAATACTCCACCACACTTCCATAAGATCCAGCTTGAATCTGAGCCTCAATATAAGTCTGAAGGTCTTCTGATATAGCGAGAATGACGTTCATACACAAAGAGATTGGGGATGGATCTATTATACATCAGATAGCAAGGTCAGTTTTATGTGGTAGTGTCAATGTGACGATCGCACTTTTTCAGTTTGAGGCTGCTTTGAGCGCGATCGCACGAAGTCCCCGAAGAAGCGATGCCGAAGGGAAGGGAAGAGATCGCAATATCTCCTGATATTCCCAGGGCAGTGAGCTGCTGAATTGCGATCGCGAAACTTGCAGACTCCATCCCTTCTATAGGATACTTGAGGCGAAGAGAAGCGATCGGCTTCGCTGCGACCGTTGGCAATCGCAATCAAAGATTTAGGACTTACGCAGCAACTCTGTTAGTAGAGTTACTGGTGCGTTAGCTTTCGCATAACGCACCCTACAGATAGATTTTTTGCGTAAATCCTGAGAATGTTTACAGATTTTGGTTTTCTGGCAAATTGCCAAAACGTTCCCGATATTTAGCTAGCAGCGCTTCCATTTCTGCTGCTTGTCGCTCAACTTCTTCTTTGGCAGCAATTAACTCTTGATTAGTAGCAGTTAACTCTTGATTAGTAGCAGCTAACTCACTAGAATTTAGCAATCTTTCGCCAGTTTCGCTATCTACCATCACCAAACTACCCTCAATAAAACTCATCCATAACCCCACTGTGGCACAGAAAATTCTCCCCTCTTCATCTGGAGTTATCGGCTGATAATGTCCCTGTACTAAACGATAACCCAGGATTTCATCTAATTCTTGTCCCCGCTGTGTGCGTCTATCAATAATGACATATTCCTCCACTCTAGCACGGGCGTATTCTACTACTTTTATTTCTCTGTCTGCTTGGCGATATCTGGGGGAGACTACTTCGATAATTAATGTGGGACGTACACCTTCATCTTCTACTACAAATGTGCGGCGATTTTCCTGTTTATTGGTAATGCCCATCGCCACAAAAGTATCAGGACAATGATCCCCTAAATCGGAGATATCCCATTTAATAATTAAATCTCGGTATACGCCTACTGTTTAGGAATAGACAACTATGCTAAAGGAATTGCTTCAAAATATATATTGCTGACAGAATTGCTAAATAAATACCTATCGAGACTTTAAGTGTAAACTTGAGTAAGTAATATTCAGACAAATCTAAGCAGTTATGGTAAGTATCCTTAACAATAGCAATCGCCAACACAATAACTGGTATTGAACTAAACACCATGTGTCCAGCCCCACTGTTGTGCGCAGCAGCGAAAAGAATACCCTGTCCCCATTGTTGACCAATTTCGTATTGCGCTGTTATTAATAGTGCGTTACCTCCTAAATTTGAACCTGTGGCAAAACCACTCAGCATTCCGATTAAAGGAGATAGTAAGATAGCAGGAACTTCCCCTGCTTGACTTGATATCACTGCCGATATTGTTTTGATCATCCCTGACTGAAGCATAGCCTGAGATAACAGCAAAAATGTTATCAGACTCAAACAAGCATTTTGAGACTTTTTTAGGACTTCTACTAGAGAAATTTGTACGGATTCCATCCTTTGTACCAAGAGTGCAACCAGTAACAAAACAATACCAGGACTTGTTAGGGGACTAAAGCTAACATTCTCGCTTCTTAACACCAAAATATGCGCTAGCCACAAGTTTAACGGCTGAATAAAACGGATGGATACAATCAATAATAATACTAAAATATATGGTTTTAAAGCTTTCAAAGGCAGACCGATATAGCTGCGATTTCCGCAACCGATGTACATCCCAACTATCCCTGTAATTATTCCGGCAAAAACTCCCGCAGTCTCTGTATACAAATAGCGATTATTTAGCCAGATTAAGCTAGAAAGGGTAATGCCTAACACTAAAGCTAGTAAAAGATATTTTTTCAGGGATTTTGTTCCCCCGATCGCGTACAAAGATACCATGGTTAGATAGGGAAAAACCAGAAAACTGGTTAGGCTGGTAACAGTGCCTAATTCTGCTGGGGATTTATCAATGAGTTTAGCACCAATAATTGTTGCCAATCCCAGGGTTCCCCAAGGCATGATATTCATGCCTAAAATGGATAGCTTCAATGCTTTTTTTTCGGGAAATAGCTTAAAAAATATGGGTATTCCTAGAAAAAGCGATACCCCAAAACCAGTCAGCGACTCAATGGCTGGTAAAAACCCTACTAGCAATATTAAGGCTTTAGTCTCTGGATTAATAGGAAGCGATTCAATCCAAGAGGTAATTCCCTCTAGACTTTTTTGTTCTCTCAGAACTCTGGTTAGATATAGTCCAGGGACAATGACTATGATGGCACTGATACTTAGAATAGAAGCAGATTTTACTGTGGCGGCAATTTGATAAATATTGAGATGGTATTTCTCGATAAATATAATCAGCAATCCTGTAACAACCAAACCACTAAATGAGCTAAAAACGACATTTTTTTTGAGATAGAGAATGCAAAGTATAACCGTAACAATCGGTAGCGTTGCCGTAAAAGCCAAGCTGAGGTTCATGATCTTTTTATTGCCATCAATAAGAACAATTAAAGGAAGTATATCAATGAATGAAGTACCTCCTTCGTTAACATTAGTTACCCTTGGGCAATCAAAGGGATGACAGATATATTATCATACGGTCGTATTGAGCTTTAGCCGCAACGATCGCCATTTGGGTTCCGAACAAAACTTGATTGATTTCGGCTTGGCTTAACTTAGGCTCTTGGCAGGCTAAGGCATCAAGTAAGTCTCTGGTATGATAGGGATCGATGGTCAAGTGTTTTTCAAAGTAAATAGTGTTGTTTTTACAATCTAGACCTACACGCTTCATACCCTCCAAAATTCTGGAAAAATGGGGCAAAACCCAACTTTCAGAGATGGTGAACTGACCGTAGGCTGCAAATTTATATCCAGGACGAGTCAACAACAGATTAAAAGTATTAGAGGTCAGTTTACCAAACCAGGGAGCTGTTTCTCGGTAACTAATAAACTGTTTCCACGTATTTGTTTGCTCTAAAAGCATTCTCAGCCAGTAAGTATGAAACTCTGTCAACTTGTTTCGCCCGCATTCATCCCAAAGATTAGATACTGTTCTCTTTCCAACAATATTTTTGATTGCTGGAGCTTAATCTCCAGGTCATCGTTTGTGGTAATATAGCAAGGGCAACCCATGACCCCGCCGAACCTGGGATCTATTCACGGAACGGGTAGATCCTGCCTTCAATAAATGTCCTAACGTGTGTGCGTAGTGCTATAATTCCGATGCAACCGGATTTGATATTAATCAGCAAAAAAAAAACTAGGGGTACGGTACAACCGCGCCCCTAGTTTTTTTAATGGATAATTTAATTAGGTAATAGGGAATTAAGAAGGGTTTATTCTATCACCTATCTACCATTACATTCCAGCCAAACTGGATTAACAATTCCAGTGCAATTCCCTATCCTAGGGAACCTCTACCACAGGCTGTAATATCACTACATCACCAATTTTTGGTGCGACTACTGACAATACCGCAGGTTGCGTATTAGCAACCGCAGGATGAACCAAACTTGGCACTGAATCCCGCAATCGCGCTGTTAATTGTACCGTAGTCGCATCGTACATTTGAGTCACAAGCTTAGGATACAAACCCATCCCAATAATTGGGACTAGCAAACAAGCGATAATAAACACCTCTCGTGGTTCAGAATCAATTAAAGCTTGATGTTTCACTAATTCCTTGTTTTCGGGACCGTAGCAAATTTCTCGCAGCATTGATAGGAGGTAGACTGGAGTTAAAATCACACCCACAGCCGCAAGTATTATTACTATTACCTTAAAGGTGGAGTTGTAAACATCGCTCGTCGCAAACCCGACAAACACCATCAATTCTGCCACAAATCCACTCATTCCTGGTAATGCTAAAGATGCCATAGAACAAGTAGTCCACATGGCGAACATCTTCGGCATTTTTTGACCAACACCACCCATTTCATCTAACATCAGGGTATGGGTGCGGTCATAAGTTGCTCCCACTAAGAAGAACAAACTTGCCCCAATTAAACCGTGGGAAATCATTTGCAAAACTGCCCCACTTAACCCTAATTCGGTGAAGGAACCAATCCCAATCAACACGAATCCCATGTGAGAAATTGAAGAGTAAGCAATTTTCCGTTTTAGGTTACGTTGGGCAAAGGATGTGAGGGCTGCATAGACGATATTTACTACCCCTAAAATTACTAAAACTGGGGCAAAGTAAGCATGAGCATCCGGTAGCATCTGAGCATTCATCCGAATTAGGGCATATCCCCCCATTTTCAGAAGAATTCCTGCTAGTAACATGTGGACGGGTGCGGTGGCTTCTCCGTGGGCATCTGGTAGCCAAGTATGTAAGGGGAAAATGGGTAATTTAACCCCGTAAGCAATTAAGAATCCCCCGTAAAGTAACAGTTCAAAATTCAGGGTGTAATCCTTCATCGCCAGGGATTGCATATCGAAGGTTACAGTATCCCCGTAAAATGCCATCGCCAAGGCTGCGACTAAAATAAATAGCGAACCTCCGGCGGTATACAGAATAAACTTTGTCGCTGCATAGAGACGCTTTTTCCCACCCCAAATCGATAGCAACAGGTAAACTGGAATTAATTCCAATTCCCATACTAAGAAAAACAACAGCATATCCTGGACAGCAAACACGGCAATTTGTCCGCCGTACATTGCTAGTAGCAGGAAGTAAAAGAGTTTCGGCTTAAGTGTAACTGGCCAAGCTGCTAGAGTTGCCAGAGTGGTAATAAAACCAGTCAGCAAAACTAAGGGCATCGATAAACCATCAATCCCCACTGACCAATTTAAATCTATTTGTGGAACCCAGGAATATTTTTCTACCAATTGTAAGTTGGGATTGGCGAAATCATACTGAGTGACAATAGTATAAACGATCAGAATGAAATCAATCAGCCCAATAACTAGGGCATACCATCGCTCCCAAAACCCATTCTTTTCTGGTAGGAATGGAATTGCTGCTGTAGCGACTATGGGGAAGAGAATAATTGTTGTTAGCCAGGGAAAATGTGTCATTGGTTATTTGTTATTTGTTTTTGGTTGTTCGTTATTTGTTATTTGTTTTTGTTTGTTCGTTATTTTCGATGGGTTATTTGTTATTGGCTTAAGCATAAGCAACTAATAACAAATAACTATGAACTAATAACAAACAACCAATAACAAACAACAAACAACAAACAACTTGTCAAGTCAACCCAGAAACAACTACCAAGCCTAAAACTGCACCGAATACAATCAGGGCATAGAATTGGGCGCGACCGTTTTCCAGATATTTCAGCCCTTCACCACTTACCATGGTAAAAAAGCCTGTTAGGTTAACTGCACCATCAACTACGCGATAGTCTACTTCCATCACCTGTCGTGCTAGACGACGGCTTCCTTGGACGAAAATGCGATCGTAAATTTCGTCAAAGTACCACTTATTCAGGGATAGTTGATAGAGGGAGGGAATCTTTTTCGCGATCGCATCTGGGTCTATTTTCTTACTCAAATACATCAAAGATGCCACCGTAATCCCAATCAAACCAATCCCTACTGAACTTCCGCCCATAATCAGAAATTCTGTCCAGTCAAATCCATGGGCTTCTGCTGCTACAGCGGCGATTTCTTCACCTGGTGCGTGGATTAACTCCTCGAAATAGTTGTGAAAAGGAGTTCCCACCAAACCCACTAACATTGAAGGTATGGCTAACAGCATTAAAGGCAGAGTCATGGTGATAGGTGACTCGTGAGGTTCGTGACTGTGATGACTATGGGCATCATGTCCTTCTGTTACCTCTAATTCTTTTACATTCATTGCACCAGGACCAAAGGCTACTACAGGTTCACCTGTCATCGCTTTTAGTTGTGCCTGAATGTCGGTGCGATTGCCTCGGAATTCTCCTTCAAAGGTGGAGAAATACATCCGAAACATATAGAAAGCAGTCAATCCAGCAGTTAGCCAACCTACTAACCACAGTGCAGGATTAGCCGCAAAAGCATTACTCAAAATTTCATCCTTTGACCAGAATCCAGCAAAAGGAGGAATGCCGCAAATGGCTAACGTACCAATTAAGAAAGTTGCGGAGGTGATGGGCATATATTTGCGCAAACCACCCATTAATCGCATATCCTGAGCTAAGACGGGATCGTGTCCAACTACGCCTTCCATCCCGTGAATTACCGAACCGGAACAGAGGAAGAGCATAGCTTTAAAATAAGCATGGGTCATGAGGTGAAATAACCCAGCCGTGTAGGAACCAATTCCCATCGCCATCACCATGTAACCCAATTGAGACATGGTGGAATAAGCTAAACCTTTTTTAATGTCATTTTGGGTAAGTGCGATTGTCGCACCCAAAAAGGCAGTTAATGCACCTGTGTAAGCAATCACATTCATCGCCACCGGGATATTTTCAAACACCGGATACATCCGGGCGATTAAAAATACCCCAGCCGCCACCATCGTTGCCGCGTGAATTAGGGCAGAGATGGGAGTGGGACCTTCCATCGCGTCGGGTAGCCAGACATGGAGGGGAAATTGGGCTGACTTGGCGACTGGTCCTAAAAATACCAATACGGCAAATATTGCTGCCAGTACCGCACTTATTGCACCTGATTCCACTAGGGAGTGAAGGCGCTCTCCGATAATATCAAACTCGAAGCTACCAGTTGCCCAATAAAGCCCCAATATACCCAAGAGCAAACCGAAGTCACCGACACGGTTGACAACAAAGGCTTTTTGGCAAGCATCAGCAGCAGCTTTGCGATCGTACCAGAAACCAATCAGTAGGTAAGAACACATACCTACCAGTTCCCAGAAAATATACACCTGTATTAAGTTGGGACTAATGACTAAACCCAACATAGACGAGCTAAATAGGCTCAAATAGGCATAAAAGCGCACGTAACCGGAGTCGTGAGCCATGTAGCCATCGGTATAAATCATCACCAAAAAGGCTACCGTTGTCACCACTACCAGCATTAATGCCGTAAGTTGGTCGATAGTGTAGCCCATCATCAGATGAAAACTTCCGGCAGATGCCCATTCCAGCGTGCGGATATAGGCTTCATGCCCTTGAATTTGGCTCCAAAGCAAAGCAAAGGAGAAAACCATACCCGCCCCAATTAAGGAGACGACAAAAACGGCGATAAGCTGCCGCAGACGGTTAGTTGCTTTGTTTGCAGAGATTAGCCCTAGCCCTACCAGCATTGCTCCTAGTAAGGGTAAGACTGGAATCAGCCAAGCATATTGGTAAAGCAGTTCCATGAAGACAGCCTACTTTAAATTTCTTTACCATTTTGACAAAAGGTTTACAAGTGTGACAAATACTTAATGCAAAAATCAAGTTTGGGGGGAGTGGGGTGTGGGGAG
>NZ_JAMZMM010000205.1 GCF_024178385.1 Limnofasciculus baicalensis BBK-W-15
CCCTTCCTCCTGCCTCCTGCTCCCGATCGCAAATCTATCCCGCAGAAGGATAGATTTGACCGCGCATTTCACCAAAGAATTCATGTTCCTTGGTGTGAAGATTACTGATTGTTGGTAGTTGCTTAATGTATTGTTCCGGATCGGTGATTTCAATATTCAGATCCCATCCCATATTCTCTCCTATACCTTCTCCTTAGCAGGTGGAACAATTCCACTCTTATTCAAACCTGCATTAATCTTTTTAATTAGCTGACAATCTTCCTCTGGCAAAGAATAACTAATACTACTCAATAAACCCGCAGTAGGTTGCTTTTCCAAAAATGAAAATGCTTGGCGAAACTGATAGGGTTGTGCAGTAAGTGGGGCATCAAAATGACAGGGAATAATCCGTTTGAAATCCCAACTAGCTACCTGATTCGCCCAGGCAAGAGTTTCCTTTGGAGCGCGGTTGAGAATCAGCGTTTGTAAAACAGGTGCTACAAGTAACCTACCATTACCTCGCAGTAAATCAAAGGATTCCTGCCAATTTGGTTGCCATTGGAAAGGAAATAATCCCAAATAGGCTTTACGGGAACGATCCGGTGCTTTAAGGGAATTTCTCAACACCTCACCCCATTTTATTTCTGCCAAAACGCTAGGGCGAAAGTACATAGCAAATAGGGAAACACGCTGCCATCCTTTACGGCGATTAGCGTGAGTATTTGTCAGGATATCAAAAGCATTATCTCTAGCATGGAATAGCAAAGGATATGAATCTAATTGGACAATTGCGGGGGGATATTCTGGGATAGAAACTATTGAATCTGTGACTAAGAGAGTTTGCGATCGCTTATGGAGAAATGCGACTTCTGTAAACCAACCCAACCCCAGATTTATTGGACTTAAGATTGCGTAGTCAAAGTCTTGACCAAAAGGTGCTTTACTGCTATCTTCTGGTAATATTTGAGTTCGTTTAGGAGGTAAACCTAGCCAACTTAGGGGTAGATTTAAAGGGAAACTCCACTGATTGGGTGCTAGAAATACCTCTGCTTGAGGAAAGAATCGAGCAAAAGGACCAACAAATACTTTATGTTCTAGTCCGGAGATAGTAGGTAGGATAATATATTTTACATCTCCATGTTGTGCCACTAATTCATTCACAAGCTGAATACATTCTCTTGTGGGCGCAACAGGTGCATAAACTAACAAACCCCCTCCTTCCAACTTAACCACAGTCATCCGAATGGGGACGATCACGTATAAAATGCCCTGAATCTGGTCAAAAGTCCAGACTGTATCCCTTACCACTTCTTGGCGGATAGTGCGTCGCTTGCTGTAGGGGTAAAGTGGTAAAGTGAACCAGAATCGCCAGGAAAAGTCCCTGGGATTAATTTCTTCTACAGTTACTGGACGTTCATCGTGATTCACTCCACAACCCCCTTGTAAATTCCCAATGGTAAAGCTATTTTTATTTTCTCTCTGAATTTGGAGTTTAGCAGATTAGTGTAACGCAGATCCCAGGAGGCAGGTTTTTTCTGGTTTTAATTTGGGTTTGGGGAGGTTACCGCGATCGCAATTCATCGGTAGGATTCGCTTCTAAATCATGAGTAGCAAGCTCAAATAAATAATTAACGGCACAAAATAATTCCTCTAATTTCGTAATGGTATAGCTGGCGATATTTTGGGTAAAAACCTGATTTTCTAAGCGACCAAATGATTACGGAATCTTTTTAAACTAAGTCCCAATCGCACTATTTTGACGGCAACTTGGGAAACTTAGGCAATTTCCTGTCACAATTGGTGCTGCTGAACATTCATAACGGATGGCACCGCACATACAACCGCCAGTAAAATGTGTTGTCATTTTAGCTTAAAGTTTCTCATAACGTAAGTTGCTAGAATACAGATGTTTGTCGGGGAGTGAGAGTGGGATTAATCTGGTAATCTCACAAACAAATTATATATAAAACCTGCCCATACCCAAATTGTTGCTCACCCAGTTGTCAATCGCTATGGTACTTGAAGTGATTTTCTCTACCAATAATTGGGCTAACTTTTCTCCAAATTAAGTAAAAGTCGAATTAGATTAGGCAATCCATTGCAGGAGGGATTTGAGTATTCATCTAAGCCAGCCCGTTGAATTTGTCCCGCCATTTTTTCTCCACGTTTAATTGCCTCACTGGTTAATGGTTTCAGAGGTTTTGGGTAAAAGCATTTTGATTTATCGTAGTTGGGTATATATTCTTTAAGAAGAGCAATAGCTTGATGACGGTTGATTTGTGAAAATTGATCTCGAAAGTGAATTAGATACCAAAGTTCAAAAGAGGGATTGGTAATGGCAAGCTGAATTTTTTGACTTTTAGCCCTATTAATCGCACCACACCAATGATCGAGACTCTTCTCTATATGTTCATCTCCATCAAACACAGCCCAAGCTGTATCTCCTTCAGTCCATCTCTGATTAAGTTTCATTTTCTGTCTTTCTTCAATTACTCGTTCAATGATACTGCGCGGGTCAGTTTTGCCTTGATGACGTAACACAATAATTTGCAAGGTTCGCAGACGCAAATCTTGACGAATACTCTCAAAATAATCTGGTTCTGTTTTACTACCTTCGCAAGCAATTAGTATTTTTTTAGCAGTATTTCTGCTAGGTGGATGACGCTTGAGATTTTTTGACACTATTTCTCACCCTTTAAAATCATTTCTTCATTAGATGGGAGAAATGGTACAGCACCAAATCTGCCATCTAAATAAGCTTTGTCAATTGCTAAGTCGTTACTCATACGGAAATCAGTTAGGGGATATAACTCAGTACTTTGGTCTAGACGCTTTTGGGTGAACCAAATTTGATCTCGTCGTAATAAGTTATTTCTTTGTAATGTATTGTCATGGCTGGTAAAAATAAGTTGTGCGCCGTTGGGATTTGTTTGGGGATTTTGAAACATGTTGATAATAGTGCTGACAATATTTGGGTGAATGTTAGTACCTAATTCATCTACAATTGTCAATCCACCTCCTTGAAGAGCAAATAACATTCGGTAAGCTAAACTAAGTAAGCGCTGAGTTCCGAGAGATTCTTCATTGAAAGACCAGAGAATTTTGTTACCGTCACTGGTATGATGGACAGCATATATTTCATAATCGTCTGGATATTCAATTTGCGTCCGAATATCAATTTCCGCCAGTCCTGTATCAAATTTTTTTATAATTTCCATTATCTGTTCTCTAATTTCAATTTGTATAGAATCGTCGTTGTTTAGTTCATTAGCAATAAACAATATATCGGTTTCTTCGATTCCTAGACTAATTCCTGGCAAACGAATTCTCAGCCAACTACATAGCTCTTTAACCACATCTATATTTAGTCTAGAGATTAAACTTATAAACAATTCATCTTTTCTGATATTTTGTTGTAATTTAGTATGAGATCCGGCAAAATCAGAACCATTTTTCCAGATAAAATTATTGACACTTTTATCCCAATTACGCTCAAATAAACGACGAATACGTTTAGTATCAGGCGAAGTATAATCTAGTTTCTCTGAAATTATATGACTTTGATTAAGAATCAGCGAGTAAGTGTAGATAGATTCATCTAGTGCAACTCGTAGTTCAAATCGTGTAGGTTCTTTAGCAGAAATGTTATCTAATTTAAAGGGAGTAACCTTGGCATAATTAGAAACTTTCTGTAACTTTCGAGTCTGATTATTACCATGAGCCATCAACATCAATAAGTAATCGAGTGCTTGAATAACATTACTTTTACCAGAAGCATTTGCACCAAAAATAGCCAATACTGGCAAAATATTAATATCCCAACCTTCAAGATGATGTCCCGGTGTAATTTCCGCATCTGACTTAATCCCCTGGCGTTTACTCCTTTGGCTAGTGCGACGAGAAGTTGATTTTTGAGCAACCGCACTGAGGGTAACGGCTTCTTTAATGGAGCGATAGTTTTTGACGGTGAAGTCTACAAGCATGGTTAAGATTTAGAGAGGCAGTTGTTTGCGATATATTCACCTAAATCTTAAACGATCTCTAAGAGATTAGAAAATAGAATTTATAAGTAGGAGTTACGCACACGTCGTCATAAACCCGGTTTCTTCGTCAAGATTGATCGTCTAAACCCACTATTTTATGTAGAAACCGGGTTTCTTTGCGTAAGTCCTAATAAGTTTACCACTTACCACGATCGCGGATAAGCTGTTGTGTGTCTAAGCAGGATATTGAAATTTTTGAAAAGGGTGTGGGGTGTGGAGGTATCCAAATTCAATGCCCCACAGCTTCAGCAGATAGGCATAATTAAACTTAAAAGTTCCCAGAAGTCGGGTTTTTTCAAGAAACCCGACTTCTCAAGAAGAGATTTATGTACGCCCACCTGGTTACTCTACCAGTATGATATATCTAACCGAACTGGATAAAAAACAATGATTCGCTTAAAACCATGGCAATGGCTCATCTTAGCCACCCCCATCGCAATTATCGTCACTTTCCTGATGATATCCGCAGGATTGCAAATTCACGCCTGGGGAATTAGTTGGATTTGGGGTATATTTACTCTTTTGTTAGTAGGTTGGCGTTGGTTATTAGTAAAATGGACAAAACCTGCCGTAGATCAGTTAGAAGCGGTATTAGCAGAAGTCAGTGCCAAACTAGAATATACCACCAGCGAAACCACAGTAGTCCTCACCACAAATGACACAAGTAAACAAGCAGAAACTGCACTACGAGATATCCTGATAACAGCACAAACAGATCCACCAATTTGGGAAGACTGGCAAACATTTTGGCAGCGATGTCAGGATTTAGTAATTGCGATCGCGCATATCTATCATCCTGAAGTCAAATATCCCCTACTCAACATTTACATCCCCCAAGCTTACGGATTAATTAGGGGCACAGTCGATGATGTGGATCAGTGGATGCAAAAGTTATCTCCTGTCCTCAATCAAGTTACAGTTGGGCAAGGATACCAAGCTTATGAAGTTTACCGCAAGTTAGAACCATCTGCTCGTAAACTCTGGCAAGCTTGGAATTGGGCACAGTGGCTTTTGAACCCTGTTGCCGCAGTAGCAAAAAAAGCCAGTCAGGGTTACACTAGCCAAGCTAATCAACAATTATTGGTAAATTTAAGCCAGATGTTGCGGGAAGTAGCTTTGCGAAACTTATGCCAGCAAGCTGTTAACCTTTACAGCGGTAATACATTACCCATAGAAACATTTGCAGTTACTACTCCCACCTTACCCAAGGCAAAAACTCAAACCTTACGAGATATTCTGGAAAAAGCCGAACCTCCTGAAGCCGTTGCCCAAAAACCTGTTAATATTTTATTGGTAGGGCGAACAGGTGCAGGAAAAAGTAGCTTAATTAATACAATATTTCAAACAGAATTAGCCACTGTAGATATATTGCCCAGTACCGATAAAATTCAGAATTACCAGTGGCAAACTGAAAGTGGAGAAACCTTAACACTTTGGGATACTCCGGGTTACGAACAAGTGAATCGTGGTGAACTACGAGAGGAAGTTTTGGACTATGCTAGTAAGGCAGATTTACTATTATTAGTTACCCCAGCATTAGATCCTGCTTTACAAATGGATGTGGATTTTCTGCAAGCTATAAAAGCAGCGGTTACAGATTTACCTGTAATTACTATAGTAACTCAAGTTGACCGTCTTCGTCCCATCCGTGAATGGCATCCGCCCTATGATTGGTTATCGGGACAACGTGCTAAAGAAATTGCCATTCGAGAGGCGACTGAGTATCGGGCTAAACTGTTAGGTGAGTTTTGTAATTTGGTTTTGCCTATCGTAACTTATGATATCAAGATGGCTCGCATTGATTGGGGTATAGATCTGCTATCTTTAGGATTAGTAGATGCGATCGCACCAGCTAAACAATTACGTCTGGCGCGTTTTTTGCGTAATTTGGAAGCCCGTACTGTAGCTGCTGCTAAAATTATCGATCGCTACACTTTACAGATGGCCACTACACAGGGATTAACGGCTTTACTGAAAAGTCCCATCCTCCAATTTATTTCCACATTAACTACAGGAAATCCTACTCTTGCTTATATTTTAGCAGAGAAGATTCCTGTGGAACAATTACCTGTGGTGATTGGGAAGCTTCAGATGGCTTATGATTTATTTTCTCTTTTAAATTCGGGGGATGCTAAGACACTGAATTTTGATTTGTTATCTTTGTGGCCTTTATTATTGGAAAATTCTGGTTCTCCAGATGGTAATGCTTGGGCTTTTGGTCATGGTTTGGTGGAATTTTGGACTCAGAATTTGAGTGTTGAACAATTAAGGGAGAGGTTTGAGTATTATTTGGGGCAGGTTTGATGGTGGGGAATTAGATTTTTTTTAACGCAAAGGGCGCAAAGGGATTCGCAAAGGTACGCAAAGAAGAGATCTCTACACTCAGGTATTAGTTCCTTTTGAAGTCTGCCAAGAAATCCTGGCAGGTGGTTATAGCGGATTTGCCGTCCCTGAATTTACAGCAGCAACTTGGCTGGAAAAACAACAAACTCCTCTCAATATTTCCCCCATTATCCTCAATTCCCTAGATAGAGGCGAAGCGGCTGTAATTCAGTTAGCTATGAATGAAAATATTCAAACTGTCTGTATTGATGAAGTCGCAGGTAGACGGATTGCCAGATTAAGCGGACTTTCGGTTACAGGTTCGATTGGGATTTTGCTTCTGCGATCGCCTAAAATAAAATTAATCCCGATCCCGTCTGTGTCCATAACTCTTGCCCAACCGCCGCTTTCCCCAATTCTGCGACAATAGCGATCGCGATCGCTATTGTCGCTACAATAGCAGGGACAGCCTGGATATTGAGGCAAATCGGTCTATGTCGATTGTTATTTCTCTGAGTCCGGAAATAGAAGCCAAACTTTATGCGAAAGCAGCACAACAAGGACAAAATATCAGCCTTGTCGCGGCTGAGTTGTTGGTACGGATATTGGATTGGGAGTTGCAAGATTCAGAAGAAGCTATTGCAGGAATTCAGCGGGGTTTGGATGATTTTGAGGTAGGGCGTTTTCGCTCGTTTCAAGACTTTGCCATGGAGCAACGTCACAAGTATAATCTGCCCCTTGATACATGAGTTATCCCCGTCTATTATAATAGTTCAAAAGCGCAATTTAAGCAGGCGCAAAATATGACAGCAAACCTACAAACCACTCAAAAAAGCCTGTACGAAACAGACTATGTGCTTTGGGTTAAAACAAACCTGGCACGCCTGAAAGCACAAGATTATAGTCGCGTGGATTGGGATAATTTGTATGAAGAAATCGGGTATCTGAGTTAATTGGCAATTGCCATTTCTATTTTATCTCGATCCAGTTGACGACCAATTAATACTAGGCGCGTTTGTCGCAATTCTGTAGTTTGCCATAGTCTGTCGTAGAAGGTATCAAAGCGATTTCCTACTCCTTGCAACACCATCCGCATTGGTTTATTGGGAACATTTACAAAGCCTTTAATGCGATAAATTTCTTGTTCTTGTACTAATATTTGTAGCTTATTAATTAGTGCTTTCGGTTCAAATTCTCTCTCGGATATAAATTGGACTGAGTTAATTTCATCATCGTGATCGTGTTCTTCTTCTGTATCGTGATGACTGGGGCGATTATCTAAGTTATCTTCGACTGCAGCATTGAAACCTAGCAAAACTTCAGGGCTAATTTCTCCATCCCGACATGGCACAATTTTTACACCTTTTGGTAATTGCTGAGTTAGCCATTTTTCCACTTTAGTCCGGGTTGCTTCTTCGACTAAATCTATTTTAGTTAGCAAGACTAAATCAGCACAAGCTAATTGATCTTCAAATAGTTCCTCAATTGGGGTTTCGTGTTCTAAATTAGGATCTGCTTGTCGTTGTGCTTCTAAGGCATTAATATCACCAACTAATGTACCAGCAGCTAAGGCTTGACAATCTACTACTGTCACTACGCCATCCACTGTTGCACCGTTGCGAATTTCTGGCCAACGGAAGGCTTGGACTAAGGGTTTTGGTAATGCTAATCCAGAGGTTTCAATTAGCATACAATCAATCTGTTCCCGCCGCTTCAATAATTCTTGCATGGTGGGAAAAAATTCTTCTTGAACCGTACAACAGAGACAACCATTTGTTAGTTCAATAATGTTGTTAGGGATTTCTTCTCCATCATCACAAACTTGACATGAACGCAATAATTCGCCATCAATTCCCACTTCGCCAAATTCATTGACTAAAACCGCAATTCGTCGTCCTTGATTGTTTTGCAATAGGTTGCGCACTAGGGTAGTTTTGCCAGCGCCGAGAAAGCCTGTAATGACGGTAACGGGGATTTTGTGCATGAAGAAACCTCAAAGATTTAATTAACAATACTTACGTTACGAATCGCCCAAAACAGTTGTTCGTAGTAGGCGATTCATCGCCTATATAAGCGATAAATCGCTTACTACGAGCGACAATTTGGTAATTCAGAAATATCCCGTGTTATAGTGATTTGGGGGAGAGGTGGAATCCTGGCTAAAATACCTTTTTTCAGTGGTTGTGGTCTTTCTGCCCAAGGCAATAAACCATCAGGTTTGGTATAATATAGGGTAGCACAATCCAAGATCGCGATCGCAGTTTCTGACAAGTTTTCCCCATCGATAGGTAAATCGCCAAATAAATAAGTATATTTGCCAAAAGCAGCAAAAGAAACAGCACAAGGACGACTGCAAGCACTCATACATTCTACTGCTTGAATCGGAAAATCAGTTTGGTAAAACCAGTTTTCCTGTAATTGTTTCAGAGAAGCTAAAAGTTTTTCGCCACCACTTTCACCCACTCGTTTTCCGTCTTGCCAAGTACTAGCACAGGTTGTACAAACAAATAAAGTATGTTGATTTGCCATTGAAATTGAAAAAATCAGCGATCGCCAATCCGCAGCAGTACAATCATAGTAACGTATCATGTCCCTGTTGAAACAAGCAAGAAAAATATGATTAAATCTTGGATGGTGATTGGGCTGATAACCCTAATTATAGTCTTCGCTGGCAATCGGCTGACATCCGACGATATCCGCTGGTTTAACCGCCTACGTCGCCCCAGATGGCTAACCTTTGAGGTGGCAATTCCGTTTATTTGGATTACTATTTTTATATGTGGCGCTTGGTCCGCTTATGTAGTGTGGGAAATTGCCCCAGGCTTGGCAAAAACTTGGCAATTAATGGGTTTATATCTATTGCTAGAAATAGTTACTATATCCTATACACCTGTCATGTGTAAACTCCAAAGTCTCAGAGTTGGTACTATTATTGGCGGTACAGGTTTGCTGATTAGTATTATTTTAGCATTACTAATCTTTCCTATCTCAACTTGGGCAGGTTTTTTGCTTTTACCCTATATAATTTGGAGTCCGATTGGCACTTACACTACTTGGGCGATGATTCGACTTAATCCAGAAGATGATTAACATTATACCAGCAATCGCTTTTTTGATATCACTTATTACTAACATTCAGCTAGCCTCTTCTCGCCAAGTAAAAATAATGTCTTCCTCAGCTTGGCGAAATTCAATATTAAACTTATCAAAAACCACCTCTCTGAATTGATAAAATCTGGACAGAAGCCACACTGCGAGGTACTAAATAAATCAAAAAAGGCTGATCTGAAACTTCAGCTAATCCTAAAACTTCTACCAATTTTTCCCCATGAGAAATTAACCCATTGGCATTATAAGCCACATATTGATTTTTATATAAATCTAGCAACATCCAGCGATGGCGATTCAACCACTTCAGCATTTCGCGCCCTTCTTGTGGAGAAAATGGTTTAGTCATACTGAAACTATTTCCATAAAGGTTTTCATCGGTTTAATCCTACTGCCCCAAATAAGCTTCCAAAACAGCCGAATTATTCTGAATTTCTTCTGGCTTCCCATCAGCCAAATTGCTACCTTCTGCCAAAACCCAAACGCGATCGCACAATGACATAATCACATCCATATTATGTTCGATAATCATAAATGTTACTCCCTCCTTCCGCCATTCTGTAATATGTTGACAGATTTGATTAATTAAAGTAGGATTCACCCCAGCAGCAGGTTCATCCAGTAAAATTAATTTAGGATCTGCCATCAAAGCTCTAGCAATTTCTAACAGCTTCCGTTGCCCACCAGATAAAGATCCTGCATAATTAGCTACCTTTTTATCTAATCCCACTGACTCTAAAATTTCCAGTGCTTTTCGTTTAAGCTGACGTTCTTCTTGAATCATTTTACGAGGTTGCAGCCAAACATGCCAAAAATTTTCACCAGTCTGTTTTTGGGCTGCTAATAGCATATTTTCCATGACAGAAAGTCGGGATAAAACTCGCGCCACTTGAAAAGTCCGTACCATTCCTTGTAAGGCAATTTGATGGGATGCTAAATTGTGGATTGGTTCCCCATCAAAAAGAACTTCACCAGTATCGGGTTGAATGAAATTTGATAATAGGTTAAATAGAGTAGTTTTTCCAGCCCCATTCGGACCGATTAAACCTGTAATACTACCAGATTCTACGGTAATGTTGGCATTATTTACTGCTTTAATGCCGCCAAAGCTTTTACACAATCCATTAGCTGCGAGTAAGGGAGGTAGTGGTTGGTTGTTTGTCATTTGTCTTCGATTAGTTGAAAAGTAGGCAATAGATTAAGCCTGAAACTGCTGGATTAACCAAGCAGTCGTGGCTGACTGATTTTCCTGACGACTACGCCCAATGGCTTGTTCTAAAATTGCTAATCTCAATCCGGGTAATACCTGGGATTCCTGAATGCGGCGAATACTACCATCAGTTGCAATCGCAAACGCTATAATTTGCCTAGCTTGGACATTGACAATCCAATATTCAGGAATTCCCAAATCTTCA
>NZ_JAMZMM010000206.1:0-5275 GCF_024178385.1 Limnofasciculus baicalensis BBK-W-15
AACCAATAACCAATAACCAATAACCAATAACCAATAACCAATAACCAATAACTAAAATACTGTCCCATCACTCTCAATTTGGATAGGGGGAATGCCTCCTTGTCTTAATTTAGCAGCCATACGCCTTCCCGCTGTCCAGCTTCCTCCTTGCAAGACTTTGACTAAGGGTAATTCAGCAGGTGTCAGGTTCAGCTTTTGCCGGATAGTTTCGGCTAATTTATCTAAAAGAATGACTGTCAGCGCTCGCCATTCGACTATAATCTCAGATCCAGGTAAGTGAGGCTTCTGTAAAATAGTGGTATCTTTAACTTCTAGTAACCCTAAATCTAGAAATAAACCCCCATTGCGATATTCTGGTAACCCAGTCAACTCCTCTAAGCCAGTAATTTCTATGCCAAATTCTTGTAAGGGTTCCAACAGGGAGTAAGTTAACCATTGGGAAAGCTTGTGAAATGGCACATATTCTTGATAAGGTGTATCTCCTTTCAGTGCCGGATGAATCCAGACATCTCCTAAGTTAACATTCCCGATGCCTCTGGCGGGCGAAGCCATCGCAATTCTACCAGGCCAAATATTTCCTAATCCTTCTATGACAGCAGTTAGTATTGTTTTAGCAGGGAGTGGGGAGTGGGTTTTTTGGAGTGGGGAATCGGGAGAAGAGTTTTGAGTAGGGGTGAAGGATTTGGGGGATAACCTTTGTTGTTTAACCGGGATTGAAATATCCAAATGCTTCATCCTGAGTGGGGAAGGGGGAAACTTTTGAGTTTCGACTTGGCTTGGTAAATTATTATTCCCTATTCCTAAATTCAGTAAATAATCAACCAAATTACCGGGGCGTGGCTGAATATTCCCAAATATCTGTGGTAAAGCTAACAAAGAATCACCCAAACGCTGGAGTAATTCTAACCTACCAGACAAACCAACAAGAGGATTAGTTGCACTCACCTGAAATCCTGTCGCTAATTTATCAATAGTTAACTCTTGCAGTCCTTTAGCATCTACTTGTAGAGGATAGTCAGAATCACTAGAAAACATTCCCTGACAAAATATATGGAAACTAGCAATAGCTAACCCTTCCGAACGACAAAATACTAACCCAGTCTCCGCTTCTCGATATTGCCAGTCTGGACCTGCACCTGCATCTAAAAGAACACTAACGATTACTAAGTCAAATTTAATGTGAACTTTTTCCAGTGGTGTAAACCCGACTAATTTTTGCTCTAATTCAGCTAAACGCGGTATATTCCCCACCTCAAAATGCCGCCAACGACTGTGAAACGGAATCTTAAAATCGGGATACTCATCACCAATCACCTCGATTACATAATCAGCGACTTTATCCAATTGAGTTAAATTACAACGAAAATGAGATAACTGGTCATTACAGCATAAATCAAAAAGGCGATCGCATCTTTCTCGAATAGCTGCCGTTGTCCTTAGATAGGCAATCGTTTGTTCGTCATTAGTCATTGGTTGTTGGTTATTGGTTATTGGTTATTGGTTATTGGTAAATGGGTTTAAGCCTTTAGTTATGAACGTTTGGTTTTGTTTGGCAATGGATTGTCAGATAATTTTTAATGACTTAGTTATCGATCGAATAACGAACAACGATTTGCAAATCAGTTAGATACAGTGGGATGAGGGCGGGTTTTGAAGATAATTTGTCGTTGAAGGGACAAATATCGTCGCACTTTACCGCCCCGACAAAATCTCTATGCTACCAAACGCACTCTCTCCTTTGCGCTCTTTGCGTAAAAAAAAATCTGTTCCCTGTAACCGAGAATCCCTATAATTTCCAGTTTCCTCAACCAACCATCAATAACCAACAACCAATAACCAACAACCAACAACTAATCACTCAAGCTCCGACCTTTAATCTTACCTAGAGTAACCAGATTTGGTACAGTTTTTTCAGTATAATAGCCAGCAGCTTGCTTGGCGGCAATTTCCACCATAGCATCAGCGGGAATCAACTCATCTGGAATAGGGATACGATGAATAATTTTAATCCCAGAATTGACGATCGCGTTATACTTCATATCGCTCATCGATACAAAACGATCGATCTGAGTAATACCCAACCAATGTAGAACATCAGGCATTAACTCCTGAAAGCGCATATCCGGAACACCTGCGACACATTCAGTGCGATTAAAATAAGCATCAGCGCGATCGCCTCCTTCTTGACGCTTGCGAGCATTGTACACTAAAAACTTAGTCACCTCACCCAAAGCGCGACCTTCTTTGCGCAAATAAACAAAAACACCCGCACCACCAGCTTGTGCCGTTTCCGTACAGACTTCCAAACCATGTGCCAAATAAGGACGACAAGTACAGATATCCGAGCCAAAAACATCGGAACCATTGCATTCATCATGAACTCGCACTGCCAGTTCCCGATGAGGATCGGTAATTGCCTCCACATCACCAATAATATAAACAGTCATACCCCCAATTGGAGGTAAAAATACCTGTAAATCTGGATGAGTAACAAGCTCAGGGAACATCCCACCCGTCTGCTGAAATAAAGCACGACGAAGTTCATTTTCGCTGACATCAAGTCGCTTGGCCAGTCCCGGCAAATGCCAAACTGGTTCAATAGCGACTTTAGTGACAACTAAACTGCCCCCATCCTTCAGAATTTTACCATCAACAGCCAAACGACCCTTTGCGATCGCGTCCTGAATTTCTGGTAAATTGATATGAGCTTTGGTAATTGCGATCGTGGGACGAATATCGTAACCTTGCTTGTAGAGATCGGCATATACCTCATCCACAATAGCCCCAAAAGGATCTAAAGAAACGATCCGATCGGGATTACCCCAACTAGGATGAGGACCAATAGGGACAACCGGAAAAGTATTAGTTAAATCTGCCCGGTGATTGGGATGCAGCGCCCCACTAGCAACTGCCAAAGCCCGATAAACAGAATAAGAACCAGAATGAGTACCAATAACATTACGGTGTGCAGCAGTAGTTAAAGTACCAACAATAGCACCTCGTTTGCGGGGATTAATTTCTCCCCAGTGAATACGAGGGGGTTTTGACACCGGACGAATCGGATGAGAAGTAAGAACAATATGTTTAAGCTTGGATGCGTTTTTGAGTTGTTGCATGGACGCTCCTGTAGAATGCACCTGAAACCTACCGAAAAGGTAAGTAAATTGAAGGAAGCTCCAATCATAACAACACCAACCCAGAATTGGGAATATTTGCGATCGTGAATTTTTCTTTACAGAGGAGTGAGGGGTGGGAGGTTTAGGGGGTAGGTGGAAGCCAAAACCTGATCAACATATTCCCCAAAAAACCTCCACCTCCTCTACATCAAAAAAAAACACATAATATTCCAATCCAAATAACTTAGATATAACCACCCATTTTCACCCAAAAATTCCCGAACTACCATATAAACAACAACCCAACAACAACCCTCCGCGTACCTCTCTCCTTACCTCTGCGTACCTCTGCGTTAAAAAAAACTCAACGACAAAAATCCAACCAACCCAAGCTAATATAATAAAAAGCAATATCTCTCCCCCAGACCATGGTACAAGCCCCAGCCCCCATTGCCACCACAACCGATCTCGCCAGATTCGCCATCGACTTAATTCGCCAAGCCGGATGCGAATATGGAGATCTCCGTTTCTGCACCTACCGCCAGCAAAATCTCTTCGCCCGCGATCGCTCCCTGAGCCAATTAGCAGATAATGTTAGTGCTGGGTTTGGCGTGCGAGTACTTCTAGATGGTGCATGGGGATTCGCCGCAAGTCCCCATAAAACCCCAGGGGAAGTCGCACGAATTGTTAATTTAGCTATTGAAATTGCTAAGGGGAGTCGTCTTTCCCAAAAAACGCGGGTACAATTGGTTCCGGTGGCAGCCTATCAGGATACCTATATTACACCGATTGAAATCGACCCTTTTACGATACCAATTACTGAGAAAGCCGATTTATTATTGCAAATTAACGATGAATTGCTGAGTTATGGAGAAAGAGGGATAAAAAAAGCCCAATCCTATCTCCGTTTTACTAAAGAAGATAAAACCTTTGCTTCTACAGAAGGCTCTCTCATTCAACAAACAATTTATCGCACTTATCCAGGATTTGGTTGTACTGCGATCGCAAATGGTGATGCCCAAAGCCGCAGTTACGAACGTTCGCCTTTAAATAAGGGATATGAACATGTTAATGCTCAGGATTTGTTGAGTCAAGTAGAGCGAGTGGCAGAAGAAGCGATTGCCAAAGTTCACTCGCCTAAAGGTCCTTCGGGAATTCGCAGTACTCTAATCCTGAAACCGACTAATGTGTGGTTAACGATTCACGAATCCGTAGGACATCCTACAGAATTAGATCGAGTATATGGTTATGAATCTAATTTCGCTGGGACTAGCTTTGCCACTACTGAAAAATTAGGTAAGCTGCAATATGCTGCACCTTGGATTAATTTTAAAGCAGATCGGACTCAAGATGGCGGACGGAGTACTATGGCTTACGATGACGAGGGCGTACCTGCACAAGATTGGTATGTTGTCAAGGATGGTGTTTTAGTAGACTACCTAACTGACCGGGAAACTGCTTATCGATTAGGTCGCGGTAGTAGTAATGGTAGCGCTTATGCTGATAGTTGGTCGAGCGTACCGATGGTGAGAATTCCTAATTTGGGATTGGAAGCGGGAGTTGATGGTGGGAGTAATACTGCTACTTTAGAGGAGATGATTGCTGATACTGAAGATGGTATTTTAATTGATGGGATTGGTAGTTTTTCCATCGACCAACAGCGGCGGAATTTTCAATTTGGTGGTGATGCTTTCTGGAAAGTAGAAAATGGCAAGGTGGTAGGGATGTTAAAGGATGTGACATACCACTCCATGACTACTGATTTTTGGAATAGTGTAGATGCTGTTGGAAGTGCGGCTGAGTCGATGCAATGTGGAACCAATATGTGTGGCAAAGGTGAACCAATGCAAATTGCCCAAATGACTCATCGTTGTGTCCCCGTGCGGGTGCGGAATATTCAGATTGGCGGTTATGAAGGATGAAGTGTGAAGTATGAAGGATGAAGTGTGAAGGATGAAGGATGAAGTGTGAAGGATGAAGTGTGAAGGATGAAGTGTGAAGTGTGAAGTATGAAGTATGAAGTGTGAAGTATGAAGTATAATTGCTCATTTACAAATTTTTCCCGATCTTAACCTGTCACCACTGCTATTCTTTCCGCCTTCAACCTTCAACCTTCAGCCTTCAACCTTCAGCCTTCAACCTTCAGCCTTCAACCTTCA
>NZ_JAMZMM010000206.1:5375-10865 GCF_024178385.1 Limnofasciculus baicalensis BBK-W-15
CCTTCAACCTTCAGCCTTCAACCTTCAGCCTTCAACCTTCAGCCTTCAACCTTCATCCTTTCCTAATTAGATTGACCAATATTTGTTTCCTTTGGCATGATATTTTGTGCCTCCGGTGCATCTGGACTATAAACTATCGGAATTAACCCTAAACCCAATAATGTTAAAGCCACCACAAAAATCTGAGTCCATCGATTGGAAGGAGTGGAGTCAGTTTTACCTGTCTCGCAGCGTTGCTGGGCATTCATAGCTCAAATTCCTATTTTATTTCAATAGATAATCTTTTCTTTATATTATCAAGATTTTTTACATCTGCTTTACAAAGCTTAAAATTTGTCATAAAACGTTACAATAGGGATTATCTGCGATAGCGAAGCGCTGGTAGAGTCGAGGGAGGCTATTATGCCTCGCCCCTCTCTGTTAGATCTGGGCGTGCAACTTTCATTGCACCCAGCTCCCGACAATCTGTTTTGCTCTTGTGATGTGTGTAGTCGTGACAGCTTTCGTGAACAACCATCAGATTTTTTTCTTTCCAATTGCTATGGTTGCCGTCAATGTGGTGTAGATGCACTCTTTCTTCTCCTATGAGAAGGTGACCAACTGAGGGCTGACTTCTAAATTTATTGCCAACAATCCAGCGAGAGGAAGAAGTAGAGGAAAATAGCCAAGAGCAAGCGGAAAGTGGGACTAGTGCGGGGAATATTTCTGTATTTGCACCTTCTGCACCACCAGAGAATCCGAAGTACCGAATATAACTGTGATGCGCCGGGGTGAGGGTGGCGTTGGTGGTGGAAGTAATGTAACTCAGGATGTGGAACAAGGCATCCAGCAGGCAAAAGGTGGTGGACAAGGGATTGATGAATCTGTGCGTCAGCCGATGGAGGGGGCGTTTGGGGCTGATTTTAGTGGGGTGAAGGTTCATACTGATGCTCAATCTGACCAGCTTAATCGCTCAATTCAGGCAAAGGCGTTTACTACGGGGCAGGATATTTTCTTTAAACAGGGGGAGTATCAGCCAGGAAGTAAGGGTGGACAGGAATTGTTGGCGCATGAATTGACTCATGTGGTGCAGCAAAAGGGAGCCGCACGTATTCAGCGTAAAGCCGAGCCAACTAACCATGAAGAAATGCTTGATGAGGCGATCGCGGTAGTGGAACAAGACCTAAAAGACCTAAATGCCAGTCTTACCCAGACTACAGGTGAAAGCACTGTTGGGAAAGCATTGCTTCCTATAATTTTTAGGTAATTATCCAAAGACAAAAAGAGTGCGATCGCACCCCTCCTCCAACCCCAAACAACACCCCACAAGCCTCAAACCTTATGGGCTAATCGCCAATCACCAGCCCACATAAACCTTATCCCAGCATTAACAGCAGCGCCTTCATCTTCAGGACTATCTCCCACCATCCAACACTCCTCTAAATTCCCACTAAATAAATTAGAAGCCATTAAAATCATCCCACAACCTGGCTTACGAAATTTGTATTTCTCTTCAACTGGCTCGTTGTTGGTAATATTAAACTCACCATCACGAGTCACTCGCCAGCAAATTAACCCCTCATAATCTGGACAAAAATAAATTTCACTTAGCAAGGGGAATAAGTTTAGAGTATAGCGCTGCTCTGCGATCGCGGACTCTAATGTTTTGTGTTTTGCTGCTACACCACCCTGATTAGTAATCCCAACAATAGCGTACCCCTGTTCTTTCCAGGAAGCGATCGCATTCTCTGCGCCTTTAATAATTTGCTGGTCATCGGGACTTTGAATAAACTTAGCCCTGCTTTTTGGTTTTCTAATAGTCCCGTCACAGTCTACAAATAATATTGTTGTCATGTTTTTTCTTACTTTTTAATCAATTCGACACAACTATTAATAACTCATTAATGACCATCAGAAGATTGAACTATCGGTAATTTTGATGGAGTTTGTGCCGGAATTATTTTAAAGGGAATTGGGGGCTGATTAACTGTCTCATCTGGATTAATGGGAACTTGATTTCGGCTTGTCCTTGTGGAGTTTCAATCAATTCAATTAAATCATTAATAATCAACGAATTAGCCCCATCCTCCGCAGGAGTAATTGACTGCGCCTTCACTTTTCCGACACCAAACACACTCATAAAAATTAACAACATTAACAACTGAGTGACTCGTTTTAGAAATGAGAGCATGATCTCCTCCTGGTAAATGCGAAAATGGCTAATTGTTAATTATGCAGTTTTCTAACTTGTCCAAATTATATACGTTATGGGGAAGAAGTTTGAGGTAAGCTAATACTTTCCAGTTTTGGCTAAAGATATGGAAAAAGGCGATCGCAAACTCTATATCCTCTTTTTCTATATCCTTAGCAACCTCAAGAAGTATCTCTACAAGTGTCAACCAGCCCGCTCAAACTCAATATAAAGGTGCTTCAGCCCCCGCAATAGTACATTCGGGATGTGGAGAAGGTCATTTTTCCCTGGAGCCAATCGGATATGCTTGAGTCGTTGCAACAGCCTCTCATAAGCCACCTGCATCTCCTTGCGAGCTAGATTAGCACCCACACAGAAATGAAGGCCATGACCGAAAGCGAGATGATTTCCGGCGTTGTGGCGACAGACATCGAACTGTTCGCCATCTGGAAATTTTGCTGGATCGCGGTTAGCGGAGTCGAAGCGGATCATCACCAATGAACCTGCCGGGATTTGGATTCCGTCAATTTCCGTATCCTGCTGCACAACTCGCCACATCCCTGCTGTAGGAGTTTCCATCCGCAGGATCTCCTCAACCAAGTTTTCGCTCTTGGAGGGATCTGCTTGTACTAAGGCTATCTGTGAGGGGTTTTGGATTAGGAATAACATACCACCTGCGATCGCATTGGTGATGGTTTCATTACCTGCCACTAGTATTTGCTGAATGATGTTGAGCAATTCAGCCATATTCAGGGGGCGTTCACTTCCTACCTGGGCTTGCACCAAATCGCTGATTAGATCGTCCTTGGGTTCTTTCTTTCGCTCTTCTATTACCTGATGGAAATAGTGCTGAAAGGCAACAATGTCAGAGGCAGATTCTAATTCTTGTTCTCTCGATATCATACGACTCAGACGGGCAATGAAAGAGTCTGACCATTTCTTGAGCTTCGGCAGATCCTCTTGGGGTACACCTAGCTGCGCTGCGATCGCTTTTACAGGCAGAGGGACAGCAAATTCACTGACAAATTCACATTCACCTTTGGTGATGAAGCTGTCAATTATTTCATCAACAGTTTGCTTAATATAATCCTCCATCTTTTTAACACGGGAGGTTGTGAAGGCTTTGTTTACTAACACCCGAAATCGATCGTGTTCCGGCTGCTGTCAGTAAGGTGTTCACTTGAGGCCACCCTTGAGCAGCAATCTTTTGCAGTTCCGCATCTTGTTCCTTTTTTCCGTTCAGCAAGGACGAAAAATTACTGGAAAATACTTCTACATTTTTCAGTATTTCTATCACTAAATCATAGCGGGTAACTAGGAATAACTTGGTAGTAGGGATAGTACTAGGGAGTTCCATAACTGGCGCTTGTTCCCGTGCCAGTTTGTAGAATTGATAGGGGCATTCGATAACTTCGGGGTCGAAGAAATTGTAGTCTTTTAGCTGCTTCATATCTTCATCTGTTAAATTTTCGTCCATAGTTTCCTCTAATATCTACGGTAATCACCAATTCCCCATTATCTATTATAAATCGGTGATTTCACCTCTGATAGACGAAAAAAGCCGTGGAATGGCAATAATCCACGGCGTTAAGCATGAGGAATCTTAACTTAAATTAAATTGTAGAGTCAGCCGATGGGGAAATCCTCCTCGTAACAGTTTTGGTAACGACTTTCTAGGATGTGGGGCAGGAGATTGGGGGTAGGAGCGAGTCGCGACGATAATATCGCTTTATTCACAAATAATCCTCACAGGATTTATGCAGCAATATTACATATAGCAGATTGCAGGTTTATGAAGTACACCTCAGAAACCCGGTTTCTTTGAGAAACCGGGTTTCTCTGCACCTCACATACCTGAAAATTACTGGTACTGTACCTCATAACAGCGGGAACCGCTGTATAGTAGTAAGGGTGCGTTAGCTTGCGCATAACGCACCCTACGGATAGAGGCTTACGGAGCAACCATTATCTTGACTTGCGCTACAAAATTGGACAAAATTTGTAAACCAATTGTAGATGATTTCTCCGGGTGAAATTGCACCGCCATTAAATTATCGCGGGCGATGGCAGCGGTTACGGTTTGGGAACCATGAGTTACTGTGGCGGCGCGAATTGTGGTATCAATTGGATCTACATAATAGGAATGGACGAAATAAACTTGAGACTTGGTAGCTATTTTTTGCCATAATGGACAATTAGGTTGAGTAAACTCTAATTCGTTCCAACCCATGTGCGGAATTCGGATATCTGGTTCCGAATGAAAGCGGCGTACTTTACCTGGAATTATACCTAATCCCGGTTCAATTCCTTCTTCGGAAGCATCAAAGAGAATTTGCAATCCTAGACAAATTCCTAAGAAAGGTTTGCCACTAGCAATTGCACGTTTAATTGGTTGTTCTAGGTTACGCGATCGCAAATGTTGTACTGCTGGATCGAATGAACCTACTCCTGGTAAAACTACAGCATCTGCGCGTTCAATGTCAATTGGGGAATCGGTGACGTGAGGGGTTGCGCCTGCATTCTCCAATCCTTTACAAGCCGAGTGCAGGTTCCCCATATCATAGTCGATCACGGCAATTCGTGGCATTAACCGAGTCTCCGTTAGATTAGTTTATTTTTATTATAAGTTACAGGGGGCTATTTACCATGACAATTAAAATCCTTTTGACATCCTTTCAAACTTGGCTCCCTCATCAGGAATCCAATTCATCTGATGATTTATTGTCTCACATTGAGGAGTTAGAGTTTCCAGGGATATCCTTAACTTTTTTGAGGCAACTACCTGTGGATGTTGATGGAGCGAAGGGTTTTGCGATCGCAAAAATTGAAGAACTACAGCCCCATGCTATCATTTGTTGTGGCATGGCGGAGAGTCGCACTATATTAACGGTGGAATCTTGTGCAAATTCTTATTATAGATCATCTACCCTAGATTCAACTACCTTAGCAGAGATTGAGAGTAAATCAGAGAGAATTTTACTGAAAACATCTGTAGATTTAGAGGAATTAGTTGCTGGATTAGCTGTAACAGAAATAAGTCACGATTCTGGCAAGTTTGTTTGCGAGGGATTATACTACCAAATATTAAACTATTTGCAATCTCCTGGTAGCAGCGCTTCCCTATCGCACCATATCAATATTAGCTGTATCTTTGTCCACGTTCCCATACTCACTCCAGATAATTTAGCGGATATTGTGACAGACTTTTCCCAGATTATCGAAAAGATTGCGGCATTAAAACTACTAGGGGCTGAGAAGTCGGGTTTCTCTAAGAAACCCGACTTCTGGGTGTAAGAATGCAATTCCTCATTCCCCCCCCC
>NZ_JAMZMM010000207.1 GCF_024178385.1 Limnofasciculus baicalensis BBK-W-15
ACAAACAACAAACAACAAACAACAAACAACAAACAACAAACAACAAACAACAAATGACGGATAAATTATTAATTTCTGGGACGAATACCGACGCGGGAAAAACGGTTCTCACCTGTGCTATTGCTGCTTATTACCAAAAATACTATCCCCAAAAACAGTTAGGCATTTTTAAGCCAATTCAAACAGGGATTGGAGATTGCGAACTATATCAAACTTTATTTAAGCTGAATCAAACTTCTGGAGAAATTACTCCATTACAGTTTAAAACACCTGTAGCACCACCTGTCGCTGCCGATCGAGAAGGGCGAAAGATAGATTTAGGATTGGTTTGGCAAGCTTTTGAAAAATTGCAACAAAGTAGAGATTTGGTTTTGGTGGAAGGATTGGGAGGTTTGGGTTCGCCTATTACTCATGAATTAACAGTGGCTGATTTGGCACGGGATTGGCGGTTACCTGTGGTTTTGGTAGTGCCTGTCCAATTGGGTGCGATCGCGCAGGTTGTTGCGAATGTCGCTTTGGCGCGTCAGTGTGGGGTGCAATTGCAAGGTATTGTTCTCAATTGCGTTGAGCCTCGTTCCGAGGAGGAAATTGCTGATTGGACACCGATTAATCTGATTGAATCTCTGACTAATGTACCGATTTTGGGTATTTTGCCTTATTTGTCTGACGCTAAGGATTTGGTGAAATTGGCTCAAGTTGCTTCGGATTTGGATATAGAGAAATTAGTTTATAGCAGTCGAGTTTATACCCATAGTCTTTGAACAACATAAGCATCAAACACTTCATCACGGCTGACTAAAGCTAAAGAATGATTAATCGCTTGGGCAATTAAAATTCTATCGAATGGATCGCGATGATGGAAGGGTAGATTAAGAACCTGTACAGTATCCACAAATGAAATGGGCAGTAGCAAAATGCCAGATCCAGGTAACTGAGCTTCGATCTTGGCATAGTCTACTTGCAGCGTCAGCTTACCAATGCTGATTTTGATTGCAATTTCCCAAAGACTGGCAATACTCAAATAGACTCTATCGGCGGATTCAATCTGCTCTTTCAAGGTAACTGGTAGGTTAGGAGCATTTTCTGAAAACCAAATGAATGTGTGGGTATCGAGGAGCAATGCACTCATTACATATACTCCTCGAAATCCTCTAATGGTTCATCAAAATCATCAGCAAGCGGTAAGACAAACGTACCTTTCATCATCCCGGCTTGACGTTTCTTTTGAGGAGGATTTATGGTAACCTCGTTATTTGCATATTTTGCAGCTAAGAATTCTATATAGTGCAGCACTTCCTGTTTCAGGGAATCTGGCAACTTGACCAGGGTTTCTAGGATGGTGGTTTCTAGCATTAGATCGCCTCTTGCTGGATAAACTTATGATAACAATTGCCAAGGGAAACTTACCCAGCCTTTCCAACTTCTGGCAGATGCCAGAATGTGATGCCATTTTCATTATGACTGAGCAAAATCCCCAAATTTTCCAGACTTTCCAAACAGTCGAGAATAACTTTTTGTTTGCGATTGCCTTCTTTAAAATGGGCGGTAACTTGGGCGGCACTCCATTCGCCGCTTTCGGTACGGAATAAATCGCGAATAGCGGAAAGTTGCTCTTTGAGGGTTTTGGGGAAGGGTTGTTGTTGGGTGGGGATAATGGGGGTTTCGGTTTCGGTGGTGATGCCTTCAAGGGTTTGTTGCGCGTAGGTTTCGCCGGGAGCTTGGTAGTCGGGGCGGAGCCAGCGAATATTTCCGTTGCGCTCTTCTTCAGCGCGTTGGGCGTTGAGGGTGACGAGGTTTTCTAGGATTTGCTCGTCGGTGAGGCTGGGTTCCCAACCGTAGGCGGCAAATACTGCCGCATCGATTTCGTCGTGGATTTGTTTGAGGGTGGAGACTAGGGCTTTTTGGTTGAAGGCTTTATCTTTGTCGGTGAGGGGTTCGCCGTTGCGGAGTTTTTCCAGGAGGTTGTACATCCCGGTGATCGTGATTTCGGGGTGGGTGGCTTGGACTCGTTTGCGGTGGCTGTCGAGGTGTTCTCCGAGTTCCCGGATGGTTTGTTTTTGGGTTTCGGTTGGAGTTGGGAAGGGGAAGGGGTCGAAGCACACGGTATTGTTGTAACGTGGGTCATTTCCAACACCTAATCTTCCTCCTGCTGCTAGCGACCAAGTAACATGAATTCGGCTAGAAAGAACGCCTAAGAAATAAGCATCATCAAGAGCGATCGCAACAATGCTCACATCAGGGATAACGCTTGAATCTAAGAATGTAAAAACGCGATGTTTAGCAGTTAATACTACAGGAATATACCGCTGAATTTCGCTTATAGAATCACGGGTTTTAGGCATGGTCTCTGCAAATAACCACCAATTATCTCTTCGCGATCCTCTATTATTTAAGTCGCGCTCAGGTTTGACGTTAAGTAGAACTTGATGGAAAGCTTTAGGGGCTTTGATTTGTGCCTCATTTATAGTCATTCCATAAAAATCAATGACTTTTATATTTCTACTCTTTTTCAGAATATCGCTACCATTAGTTAGCCGTTTAATTACAAATGCTTCATCAGTCAAATCAAGATTTGATTCAACAATAAAACCATCGTTACCAAGCATGACACCTATGCCTGCAAGCTTTGAATTTGCTTGAAGAGGTTGTACGCCAACAACGTTAGCTCCCACACTCAGATCGCTTTGGAGAAAGCCAATTTTTTGGGTAATCACTACTTTAACATCTTCACTGTCTCGATCTCCTCTTTCTTCAACAACTGATTCAAGCTTTCCGCTTGCTTTTCCTGCTGCACAAGCAGTCATAGCAATTCTGACTGCTGCACAATCGTCATTATTTATCCAGGGGTGATCGGGGATTGCAAACGTTATATAAATAGGTTTAGGAGCGGTTAGAGCCTCTTGGACGATACGACGATTGAAAGTCTGAGTAATACTATTTGTGGTAACAAAGCCAAACTTAACTATCTTACTATGAGCAGCTAATTTTGCAGCTTTATACCACCAGTACATAACGAAGTCACAACTATCAGGAACCTTATTTTTATAAGCCTCACGTAGTGCTTTGACATACCCTTCCCCAAGCCTAAAAAGCATCTTGAGCTTTCCAATAAACGGCGGATTCGAGACAATATAATCCGCCTCCTGCCACACTGCCGCCCTTGGATTCAAATACCGATAAATCGTGACTTTATCCGTCGGATCGGGAATATCTTCCCCCGTCACTGGACTTTTTATCATTCGCCCGCCCCAGCGAGTTCTCACCTTCCCCTCTCCATCCACATCTGGCTCTATCTTGTCATATTCCAACACCGCATCCCGGCATTCAATATTGTTGTATTCCCGCAATACAGGTTCTATAGGCGGCAAATCGCCAAACCGCCGAAAATGCCACTGCAAATACCCAATCCAAATTACCAAATCCGCGATCGCAGCCGCCCTCGGATTAATCTCAATTCCCAAAAACTGACGGGGATTCACCTGATTGATATCTAACCGCAATTGCGCCACTCCGGTGACATCTTCCAAGCGCCGCAACACCTCCGATTCCAACCCCTTTAACAAATCCAATGTCACATACAAGAAATTCCCAGAGCCGCACGCCGGATCGAGAATTTTTACTTCGCGTAACTCCGTCAAAAATGCCTCTAAAACTGCGATCGCTTTTTTCCTTTGATTTGCAGTCGGTTCCGATTCTCCTGCGTTGAGTAGCTGTTTAACCTCCGCTTGTACCGCAATCCAGCGATCGCCCAAAGGCTCCATCACCACAGGTTTTACCAACCTTTCCACATAGGATCGCGGCGTATAATGTGCCCCTAGTTTACTCCTCTCTCGCGGATCTAGCGCCCTTTCCAACAAAGTGCCAAAAATTGCAGGTTCCACATTCCGCCAATCCCGCTTTGCTGCCTGCAATAATACTTCCAACTGCGTCTTTGTCAAGGCAAACGCCTGCGACTCAGCAAACAATCCCCCATTAAACCGCAAAAGTTGGCCATAAAAGCCAAAATTAGTCCCTTCATTCATCGCCTGCCACAGCGCTTCTACCTCCGGTTTAAACATCTTCGGATTGTTTATCCATCGCGTTTCCAGCGCCTGGGTAAACAAATGTTCCTTTAGCAATCCCACATCTTCGGCAAACATGGTGAAAATACAGCGCATCAAAAACTGGGCGACTTGCTGTGGATCTATTTTTGCTTCCATTCCTTTTGCTAACTCTGCCAAATCTCCTGCCACTTCCCGCGTCACCCGCGCCGCAATCTTCTCTGGGTTCCGTTGTTGGGGATTAGTAAAAATATCGACAAACAGATCGAAAATATCTGCTTTTCGCAGATCCGCTAACCCAATTTCTCGACGCGCTCCATAGCCGCCATATTCACCGCTAAAACCCATCCATAACTCAAAATGATCGCCAATATCGCAAGTTAATAAAAAGGGCGGTTTGCTGGGGAGATTGCGGGTATAGGCAACTGCCTGGACAAATGCTTTTTCCATCTCTCGCAAATATGTATTTGTCCCCCGCTTTGCCGTTCCTTTTTTGCTTGTCGTTCCACCCTGTTTTGCTTCGATTAAAAAATGCCCTGCTTTGTAAAAATCGATGAACCCTGGAGTGACTTTACCGCTAGGGTGAAAAATTTTGACATCTTTATCAAAGCAGTAAGGATCGTTGAGAATTCTGCCTTTATCCATTGGGCGATCGACTCCGAGTGCATCGCACATTTCCACAAAAAATAGCTGGTAGTTTGCCCGCTCATTGCCCCTAGAACCTGCCCAGCGAGTGATGAATGTTTCGACTCGGGTGCGATCTGCCTCGTTCATGGTTCATTCCTGCTGCTTGTTTTTTTATTATTTTATACTTCAACCTTCATACTTCAACCTTTACTTGACACTTAATCAATGGGAATTAGAATAGGATAATATCTGTTTAATAATTTGCCAAAAAATGGTCTCTACTCTTCCCAGCCCCCATGCCATTGCCTCCGGAGAAATTCGCCTCGATATCCGCACCTTGCATCCTCAAATTGTTACCTGGCGGAGACATCTCCATCAACGCCCGGAATTAGGCTTTCAAGAGCAACTGACGGCTGAATTTGTGACAAAGAAGTTACAAGAATGGGGTATTGACCATGAAACGGGTATTGCAAAAACAGGTATTGTCGCTACAATTAATAGCGATCGCAATGGTCCGGTATTAGCAATCCGTGCGGATATGGATGCTTTGCCTATTCAAGAAGAAAATGATGTACCATACC
Source organism: Limnofasciculus baicalensis BBK-W-15 (assembly GCF_024178385.1). Taxonomy (GTDB): domain Bacteria; phylum Cyanobacteriota; class Cyanobacteriia; order Cyanobacteriales; family Coleofasciculaceae; genus Limnofasciculus; species Limnofasciculus baicalensis. Next base: position 5,249 of record NZ_JAMZMM010000207.1, read on the forward strand.
GATCGCAACATGATGGTATGATGCACGCTTGCGGTCATGATGGACATATTGCGATCGCACTCGGTACTGCCTACTATCTCTCTCAAAACCGTCACCTATTTGCTGGTACTGTCAAAATTATCTTCCAGCCCGCTGAGGAAGGATTGGGAGGTGCAGTGCCGATGATTGAAGCAGGGGTATTGAAAAATCCTGATGTGGATGCAATTATTGGTTTACATTTGTGGAATAATTTACCTCTCGGTACTGTAGGTGTCCGGAGTGGTCCTTTGATGGCAGCAGTTGAGTGTTTTAACTGTACCATTTTCGGGAAAGGCGGACATGGGGCGATGCCACACCAAACCGTTGATGCTGTTGTCGTCAGTGCCCAAGTGGTTAATGCACTCCAAACTATTGTCTCCCGTAATGTTGACCCTATTGACTCTGCTGTGGTAACAGTAGGGGAACTCCATGCTGGCACCGCCCATAATGTCATTGCCAATACCGCCAAAATGAGTGGCACGGTTCGATATTTTAATCCTAAAATGGAAGGGTACTTTAGCAAACGTATGGAGCAAGCGATCGCAGGGGTTTGCCAAAGTCAGGGTGCAAGTTACGAATTGAAGTATTGGCGGCTCTATCCACCTGTCGTCAACAATCCCAAGATTGCCCAACTCGTAGAATCCATTGCTTCACAGGTAGTGGAAACTCCAGCCGGAATTGTGCCAGAATGTCAGACTATGGGTGGGGAAGATATGTCATTTTTCCTAGATACTGTACCTGGTTGCTATTTCTTTTTAGGCTCGGCTAATCCCGCTAAAGATTTAGCCTATCCCCATCACCATCCCCGCTTTGACTTTGATGAAACAGCCTTGGCTATGGGTGTGGAGATATTTGTGCGTTGTGTGGAAAAGTTTTGTGTCTGAAACTTTTTCTCGCCACATCAATATCAATTTATGTCTGGGATAGCTGGTAAAAATTAATATTTAAGTCTGTTTCATCTGATAACTTCCACGCCTTTCAATAAGTTGAAACACCTAACCCCCCAGCCCCCTTCCCTAATAGGGAAGGGGGAGGATGATTATGTTGGTGATGACAACCTACCTGACGGTGATGATGCTGCAAGATATCGATTTAACGGGAATCATTTAGATAGTTTCCCGATTTCAGGAGGATTAGATGTCAGTATCCATTAAGATTGCGATCGAAAGGAGAAAACACTATGTTTGGAAAACATTGAGCTTTATGCTTAAGGTTTTTCCTTTACTTAGTGGGATGGCAACGCCAGCCTTCAATATCGCAATTAAACCAGGATTAGCTCAACCAATTATTTCAGATGATAGTACAGGCACGCTAGTTACTCCAAATGGCAATAGTATCAACATTAATGGTGGTACTCTATCGGGGGATGGCGCTAATCTATTCCACAGCTTCAGCCAGTTTGGATTAGATGCCAACCAAATTGCTAATTTCCTTTCTCATCCTTCCATTCAAAATATTCTCTCTCGCGTTACAGGTGGAAACCCATCTATTATTAACGGATTAATTCAGGTTACTGGCGGAAATTCTCATCTATTCTTAATGAATCCGGCGGGGATTGTTTTTGGCGCTAATGCTCAACTAAATGTTCCCGCCTCTTTCACTGCTACTACTGCGACAAGTATCGGCTTTGGCAATACCTGGTTGAATGCGACTGGTGTTAACGATTATGCCACACTGATTGGTACGCCTAGCATTTTTGCTTTCAATACTTCACAACCTGGTGCTATTGTCAATAGCGGACAACTTAGTGTAAATTCTGGACAGAATCTGACATTAATCGGTGGTACTGTAGCGAGTACAGGTGAGTTAACTGCAACCAATGGCAATATTACTGTAGCTTCTGTATCGGGTAGTAATGTAGTACGCTTGACTCAACCGGGACATCTTTTAAGTTTAGAGATTCCTTTACCTCCTGATTCATCTATCCCCTTTACTCCCCTATCTTTACCTCAATTACTCACAGGTACAGATCCCCAACTTCTTGGGGAAGTCGGGAAGCTACAAAATGTGGAAAATGGTGATGTAGTAGCTAATCGGGTAACTGGAGGAAGTGCTGTACTTTCGGCAGCAAATAACCTGACATTAGTCGAAAGTCAGTTAACTACAACAGGTGATTTACAGTTATTGGCTCAAAATACTGTGCGGGTGCGAGATAGTTTAGCTAATCCTTTTATTGCTCATGCTGGAGGGGAACTCCTTGTTCAAGGAAACTTTGGAGTTGATATTTTTGCTTTAAATAATTCTAGCAGTTGGTTGTTTTCTGGTAGCAATATGGTATTGAGATCCGCTAATACTATAGGCGGTGATGCCCATTATACGGCGGGAGGTAATTTTCAGATCGAAAAATTGGATGGGAGTTTGGGGAATTTATTTAGCCCTTACGATCCAATTATTCTATCAGCAGGAAATGTTTCTTTAGGAAATTATACAGGGGCTTCCCTTCATATTCTGGCTGGAGGTAGTGTTAACTTAGGCTCTGTAGAAATTACGACTACAGATACTGCTGCTAACTCAATTCACTCAGGAAATACTACCCTTTTTAACGGTATTGATACCATTGGGAGTTTGGCGACAGTCACCTTATCCAATGGCGAAGTGGTGACGGTTGATGGTAGTAGTAGACCAACTTTAGATGTGAGGGCGGGAGTAAATTGGAGTGCCTTTCCAGGAGGTGCGCCTGGTGGGAATATTATTATTCCTAATCCCATGAATCCCACTCCTACTTTTCCTGGAGCAGTAGCTAATGCCAATATTAATATCGCAAATATTACTATTGCCCAACCTAATGGTTTGGTGCTATTAACCAATCAGTATAATCCTAATCCATCACTAACAGTTGGAAATATTCAATTCAGGAATATTGACACAAAAACGAATATAGGTAATGCTGGTTCAGTTGCTATTGATTCTCGTGGAAATGTTAATGGTTTCCGGATTCATGCGGATGCGAATATGGGAAATGGTGGTAATATTACCGCTAATGCTGGTGGCAATATCATTTTGGACATTAGCCAATCTGCTAATTTCCGCGCTATAGGTAATAATGGCAATGGCGGGAATGTTACCCTCAATGGAGGTGGAAAAATTAGTTTTCGTGATATACTATCATACGGTACAAGTGGCACTGGTGGTAATATCGCTGTTAATGGAGGCGGTAATGTTGAAGGAGATGATATTCTCAGCCGAGGTTCCCTTAATGGTGGGAATATAACTGTTAAAAGTGGTGATACCATTAACACTACACGGGTGGATGAAGGATCGATATCTTCGTGTCTTATAACTGCTAATTTTTGTGCTACTGGGAGTACGGGTAATATTAATTTAGAAGCAGCGAATCGTATTGTTTTAGGCGGTACAAATCCTACGGGAAGCTTGACAGGGCGCAATATTACTCTTACTACTAACGAAATTGATTTTGCCAGAAACCGAGCAGTCAGAGGAACTGGCGATCTTATCATTCAACCTTACAGCATAAATCAGGCGATCGCAATTGGTGGGGTCGATAGTGGCGATGCTGGTATTTTAGACCTGACAGCTAGTAAACTAGCTTTATTACAACCTGGATTTACATCTACCACTATTGGACGAGTTGATGGTACGGGTAATATCACAGTTAATCCGATAGAATTTCGCTCTCCTGTGAAAATTCAATCTCCCGGTGGTGCGATCGCAGTTAATGGCGCAATTACTGGCGTAAATAATACCTCAATTACTCTCAACAGCCAAACCACTACCCTGGGTGCAGATATCTCTACCACAGGCGGTGACATTACATTTAATAGTAGCAGCGTCCTCCTCAATAATGATGTAACGATAAATACTGGAGCAAACAGCGGTAATATTACCTTCAATGGTACTATTGATGGTCCTTATAATTTTACCCTAACTAGTTCTGGTGTAAGTACCTTCAATGGCGCAGTTGGTAGCACTACCCCTTTGGCAAGTTTCCTGACTGATAGTGGTGGGATAACCAAGCTCAATAATAATGTCACAGCTAACTATTTAGACTTCCAAGATGCAGTAGAAATTACTAATGACTTATCTCTGACAGCCACTGGGATTAATTTTAACTCAACGGTGACTGGTACAGGAAAAAACCTAGTACTTCAGCCTTTAGAGCCAAATCAATCTATCGATATCGGTAAGGATATCCCAACTAGGGGGGTATTCTCTTTAACGACAACCAATCTCAACGGATTCCAGGATGGATTTGCCTCTATTACGATTGGACGAGCTGATGGTAATGCTGATATTACACTAAATGCTACCCAATTTAAAGATCCGGTAAAAGTTCAGTCAGGTACGGGAAATATTATTGTAAATGGACAGATTCAGGGGACAGATAATGCTTCAATTACCTTGAAGGGGGCAACAATAAGCCTGAATGGTGGTATTGATACAGTAAATCAAGATATCAATTTCCTCGGTAACGTTTTGTTGGGACAAGATGTTACTTTAAGTAACGGTACAGGGAAAATAGATTTTCAGGGTACTGTTGATGGAGGTTATACTTTAGAAATCCTCAATGGTGGTATAACTATATTTAACAGTACTATTGGCAATGCCAATCCCCTAAATATTCTGAAAACTGATGGTGGTGGCATAACTCAAATATATGGAAATATAACGGCAAATCAGCTAGAGCTGAAAAATGCCCTGGAAGTGCTATCTTCATCGTCACTAACAGCAAATCAGATTAGCTTTGGCTCAAATATTACTGGTTTTGGCAATAACTTAGTCCTCAAACCATTGGATGGCAGTCAAGATTTTAGTCTGGCGGCAGTCGGTGCTTTCAATGGTTTTAATAATCTGACTATTGGTAGCAATAATGGTAGTGGTGCTATTGCACTCAATGGGGACTTGACTTTCCACAATCCGGTGACTATACTAGCACCCCAAGGAAATGGTTCAATTACAGTAACGGGAAATATTACAGGATTAGGTAATGCCCCAGTTACTATGGAGGCAAACCAAAATATCACCACCAGAAATATTACCACTCAAGGTGCTAATATTGCTCTCACTAGTAATCAAGGTGCAGTAGAAACTGGGAACCTCAATTCATCAGACATAAATCGCGGTGGTGATATTAATATTTCTGCTCATACTTCAATTAAAACCGGGATAATTGACTCCAGTGCCACTATTGGTAATGGAGGTAACGTTACCTTAGATCCCCAAAACGATATTGAAGTTACCTCGATAAATGCTCAAGGTGGCGATAGTGGTATCGGTGGCAATATAGATATTACCACCCAAAGATTTGTCCGGGCTACTGGAATATTTAGCGATCGCAATCTTACCACTGCAAGTCTTTCTACGGCAGGTGGCATCGGTAGTGGCTCGATTATTATTCGTCATCAAGGTGGTAGCCTTGACACTCCATTTACGATCGGGCAGAATTATAACGGGATAAATGGTACAGTGGGTGCGATCGCAACTGGTTCAGATAATCAAATAAGATCAGGAATATATCCCGGTATTTATCAGCAGGGGCTTTCTGGCAGCGATATTCAACTAATTACCCCAGAAATAAATCCCCCAAATCCCTTACCTCCAAAT
>NZ_JAMZMM010000643.1 GCF_024178385.1 Limnofasciculus baicalensis BBK-W-15
GGACTTTAAAAGCCCCCACCATAGCTGTACCCAGCTTGGTGGCGGGTAGTTTACAATTGTACTAGTCTCTTTGACACTCCCCTGGCTCAAGCCACGGGGATTCTTAAGACATCACTGCCTTAATATCCTGATTAATCAGGTTCCCAGGCTCAGAAAGTCACGGGGTTTTCAGGTATGCTCCTTATAATTATCTCCAACTTGACAGGGGTGGAGTCCGCAAAAGTTCCTGACTTAGTTGGTCGTGAAGGTGACCGTTAGTTGCTAGAATCCGACCAGACTCCATTTGTAACGGACTCCCATCGTAAGCAGTGACTTTGCCTCCAGCTTCCTCTACTAATACTACTCCAGCGGCAATATCCCAGGATTTTATCCCTCTTTCCCAGTAGCCATCTAGTCTGCCGCAAGCTACATCTGTTAAATCAAGGGAGGCAGAGCCGCTACGGCGTACCCCTTGAGTTAGGTGAGTCAGGTGACAGAATTCAGCATAATTATTATCTGAGGTTTCTCTGCGATCGTAGGCAAAACCTGTAACTAGCAGACTTTTGCTTAATTCAGGGGTGTGAGAAACTCGGATGGGCTTTCGATTGCAGGTTGCACCCAAACCCCTAGCAGCGCGAAATAATTCATTGCGAAAGGGATTATAAATGGCTCCTACCTGGGGCTTTCCGGAAATTAATAACCCAATAGATATGGTTGACATCGGATACTGATGGGCGTAATTGGTCGTTCCATCTAGAGGATCGATCGCCCAGAGGTAATCGCTCTGATTGTTTCCGATTAGACCAGATTCTTCTGCTAGAATGTCATGATCGGGAACATGACGGGACAGCACTTTGAGAATTTCTGCTTCTGCTTCTTTATCGGCAATAGTTACTAAATCACCAGGACGACCTTTTTCTTCTATTTCCTCTAATTTACCCCAGTAGGATTGTACGATCGCACCCGCTGCCATAACTGCTTCGGTGGCAATATCTAAAAAGATTTCGAGTTGTTTGTTCGTTGTCATTTGTCATTTGTTGTTTGTTGTTTGTTGTTGGCAAAGAGTTCCCTATTCCCGATTATCCGTCACATAATATACATTCTCCACCACAATGTCAGAAGATCTATCAAAAATTGGCTTTGTCCCCCTTGTCAACAACCAACAACCAACAACCAACAACTAACAACCAACAACCATTAAGGATTTTGCCGTCGAAATTCTGCTGGAGTCAAGCGCATCGGTTTGTCTGGCTTCCAAATCCCATATCCCATAATTCTGGCGTATTCCTGAGCTTGGATTAAGCGATCGCTATATTTATTATTAGGCTCGCGTACTGCGGCTAACACGTATCCTTCTTTCACCAACTTTTCGTTGAGCAATACGCCGTTATACCAAATATATGCTAACCAGCGACCGAAACTATCTTTTCGCTGGGCATCAAATTCCAAGAAAACAGGTTTTAATACTAGTTTTTCTCCCCTAACTTCACCAATTGTTTCCTCAATAATATTTTTTGCCGCTTCTCCCCAAGGTTGCTGCTTGATATCTGGTGCTTCAATACCAATTAACCTTACCCGTGTAATTAAAGCAGGTCGTTGGTTGGGATTCAATACCTCCATCGTTTGTCCGCTAACTACCCGCTGTACTTGTGCAGGAGTACCCGGCGATACATTCGTCGGTTGGCAACCTCCTATAAATAGGAGACAACAGCAAATGAGGCATAATCGCCAGATATGGGGAAGGGAGAATGGGTTTTTTGGAGTGGGT
>NZ_JAMZMM010000208.1 GCF_024178385.1 Limnofasciculus baicalensis BBK-W-15
ATAACCAATAACCAATAACCAATAACCAATAACCAATAACCAATAACCAATAACTCCACTGACTTAATAAAAAGTAAAGATTGTAATAAGTAGCAATGTACCGAGAAGGGATGGCCAATAAAGCAGCTTGGGTATCCGATTATTTTGATAATTGATTACAGGAATATTCTTGTTCAATTTCCATAGTAACGCATTGAGGGCAACGATTAAAATGAACAGATAAATAATGAAGTAAAAATACTCAAAATAAAGAATTCCCTTCCAGGCAATTGCTTGTCGAACCGAAATTTGATCGAGGATGACAATGAAGATAAAGCCACCACAAGCAACGATAATTTCTGTGGCATTTTCTTTTCCCAGTAACATCATTAGAAATAGCAAGAAAGCAACTACAGAAAGAGGCACAATTCTTGCTATCAATATACCGAGAAAAGCTCTTTTTAGAATAACGGTGAAATAAAGTTCTGGATAGTCTTTTTGAGAGACTGTATTGGGAATACCAAAATTAGTATTGTAGTCGTTAAACTTGTACTCAAAAAAACTACTTTGCAAGAGCCAACCTTCTAATACAAAGTCTTTTTCTAAACCAGGTTTGGCAAGAGGATAGATCAAATCGTAGGCACTAAAATCTGGCACGAGAATTACTTCTCTATCCAAGTCTTGGCGATGAAAATCTTTTGGCCACAACCGTAGCCAAACATCGTTAAAGTCAAAGGGATAGTGAGAGAAATCGAAGCTTTCCCGAAAAGTTGCTTCAAAATACCAACCAATTACCTCACTTCCTTTATCTTTATACTTATACATTTCTTCTAGCGTTATCTCGTTCCCTTCCGGAAATATAAACTCGCGAGACACGCCATCATGAACTCCATCAGTATACTTTTGCCAGATGTAACCAGATATAAATACATCATTAGCGCTGTTAAATTTTATCTGCTGAACAAAAAGTCCTGTAGGAATTAATAGAGGTGGTTTGCGATTTGCCTTCTTTGCTAAACTAAATCGATCTTTCAGGTAATTATTGACGTTACTTTCGCTGAGGAGCAAATTTCTGTTATTATTATAAATCTTCTCGGCTAAAGCCAGATACCAAATAAATCCGATTCCTGAAACATAAAAGAGACTAATCAAACAGGAAACAGCCCCAAGACGTTTCATATTGCCTCTATCCGCACGTAATATTAGCACCGAGAGAAAAAATAAAAATACAATTGATTCGATGGTAATGCGGATTAAGGTTTGTCGCCTGGTTTTGTCGCTAGTTTCGCTATCATCTTTGAGTATAACGACTCCCATAGTCCATCCTCTCAGGGGAATGGGTTCTAAAATAACCAATGCTTCTTGCTGCGTCACTGGATCGAAAAAATCGATTTCCGCACTTTGATTCTTAATCGCTTTATCCCCAATTTCTTTCAGTTTATGGTTTTTACTCGCTTGGGCAAGAGCAAAAATAGTTTTTTGCTCTTTTACATAAGTAAGACTAGGATGGGAGATAAACACTCCTTTCTGGGAAAGAATAAAGGTATAGCCAGATTTGCCCAACTTAATTTCCCTAACGCTTTCGTTCAGTTTATCCTGAGATAAATTAGCATAGATAACACCAATAGGTTTTTTAGCTTTAGTTTCTCTGTTGCTTTCATAAAAAGCAGTATCATAATCGACGATAATTTCTTTTGATGATTCATCGAAGTAAGGTTCAGGTAAAAATGATCCACGCTCCAATGTTTGGTGATACCAATCCGTATCTGGAGTGGTATAATCGTAATCTTCTTCAATTTTACGTTGTTGAACGATCTTATTCTTGCGGGTATAAAAAGGTGCGTATAGTCTGGTTTTTTGCTCGTAGCTGAAAGGTGTATAAGCAGCACCTATTTCTAAGAAGTCAGGATTTTTCTCTAAGTCTTTTTTCAGCCTGTCTAATAGTTGCTCCTTAGTCAAACTACCTGATGTTAAATCACTGGCAATGCCATTAGCAGTATCTTGGAGTTTTTGCAGCTTTTCACCAATCTCTTTACTACTTTGGACTGCGGTTTGCTTTGCTTCAATTTTTGCTGCTTCCAGGCGTTTTTTTTGGTGTCGCCAGTACCAAGATACCTCCATGCTCAAAAATAATAAACTGGTTCCACATAGGAATATTGATAGGTAAAATACGAGCTTAGATCGTCTAGCATTAAGTCTATTCATTTCCATCTTTACCTACCTATTGAGAATTTATAGCATGGAGCTATATCAGTTACAGAAAAATTATAATATAATCATGGCAATCGAAAGCAATGTTATGCGATTTTATTTATAATAGACACCTTCCTCTATTTGGATCTAATTTAGAAAGAACAAGGGTTTCCGATTATATTTGGGAGATGTCCAATGCTTATTTCCGCCGCACTCCATTATTCATCAAACTTTGACAACCCTCTCACCATTCCTCCTCACTTGCCATGAAGTTAAGAGAAATGATAACCAAAATTTGCTAAACTGACTTGGGAATAGGCTATGGTCTATGGGGTGTAGTGGGTAGCAAAGAAAGATTTTGCTCCTTACCAACTCTAATAACGAACAACCAACAACGAACAACCAACAACCAACCACTAATATGTTTGATGCTCTAGCTGAACGTTTAGAAGAAGCCTGGAAGAAACTCAAAGGTCAGGATAAAATATCCAAAACCAATATTCAAGACGCTTTACAGGAAGTCCGTCGCGCTTTATTATCTGCCGATGTGAACCTGCAAGTCGTTAAAGACTTTATCGCCGAAGTCGAAACCAAAGCACAGGGCGCGGAAGTTGTCTCTGGTGTCCGTCCCGATCAGCAGTTTATCAAAATTGTTTACGATGAGCTAGTCGAGGTGATGGGGGAAACTAATGTCCCTCTCGCCCAAGCTGAGACTGCGCCAACAGTCGTACTCATGGCAGGGTTACAGGGAACAGGGAAAACTACTGCCACTGCTAAGTTAGCCCTCCACCTGCGGAAGGAAAACCGCACCTGTCTGATGGTTGCTACCGACGTGTATCGACCTGCGGCTATTGACCAATTGGTAACACTAGGTCAACAAATTGAAGTTCCTGTATTTGAACTAGGTACTGATACTAACCCTGTAGAAATTGCTCGTCAGGGTATCGCTAAAGCCAAAGAAATGGGTGTCGATACTGTCATTATCGATACCGCAGGACGGCTTTTCATCGACGAAGCGATGATGGGGGAACTTGTCCAAATTAAAAATACCGTCAAACCTCATGAAGTCCTACTGGTAGTAGACTCAATGACAGGTCAAGAAGCGGCAAATCTAACTCGCACCTTCCACGAAAAAATTGGGATTACCGGAGCCATTCTCACTAAGTTAGATGGCGATACTAGAGGTGGTGCAGCCCTTTCAGTACGACGCATTTCCGGTCAACCAATTAAATTTGTCGGGGTTGGGGAAAAAGTAGAAGCACTCCAACCATTTTATCCTGACCGGATGGCATCCCGAATTCTGGGGATGGGCGATGTCCTTACCTTGGTGGAAAAAGCTACCGAGGAAATTGACCTCGCTGATGCTGCCAAAATGCAGGAGAAAATGCTCGCAGCTACATTTGATTTCAATGACTTTTTGAAGCAAATGCGGTTGTTGAAAAATATGGGTTCCCTCGGCGGTTTACTAAAGATGGTTCCCGGTATGGGTAAGCTAAGTAGTGACCAACTCCAAAAAGGAGAAACCAAGCTCAAGCAAACCGAGGCAATGATTAACTCCATGACTATGGAAGAACGGAAAAACCCCGACTTGCTGGCAAGTGCCCCCAGTCGTCGCCGTAGAATTGCATCAGGTTCCGGTTATACAGAGCGAGATGTTGGTAGTTTAGTGAGTGAATTTACGAAAATGCGATCGCTCATGCAGCAAATGGGTCAAGGTAAGCTAGCCGGAATGCCTGGTATGGGCGATATGTTTGGTGGTATGGGTGGTATGGGTGACGGTGGTCGTCAAGGTCCTGGTTGGCGCGGTGGCGGGCAGCCGAAGAAAAAGAAAAAGGACAAGAAAAAGAAGGGATTTGGTCAACTTTGAATGATTAGCGGGTTGAAAAATTCGTATCCACTGATATACTGATTAAGCGGTTGAGAAATTTGTATCAATTAATACAAGGGGTGTAATAGTGTCTCAAGTTTTCACGAAAGATTTTGAAATAGAATGCCCTTCCAAGCAAAGAGTTTGGAGCGAAATTGCCAATCGAATCGAAGAATTGGGACTACCTGGAACACCTATCAGGTTGATTCTGACCGCACTGCGTGACGGAAAGTTGGTGTTTGAAAGCAGTTTTCTCGAAACAGACAGAAAACCTGTATGGCCTTCTTTATTAGATATTCGTCCACGTCAAATTACTTCAGAGAAACCTTTTGTCGCTGTAAGTATAGTGCCGACAGGAGTCCGTGCAGAAATTGGCGGCTTTGCTGGTGATGCTACTCCCAGTGTAAATCTATTAGCAAAAGCTTGTGATTACTTAGTGGTTAATCCCAACTCAGTTACAGCTTCTGACCTCTATTTTGCTAGCGATAATGTCCTTTATCTTGAAGGGAATCTAATTTGCCATTTATTATTGGGGCACACCACTCTGATTCCAGAAACTCGCACCAATATTGGGGTGATTATTGAGAAAACCGAAGAGAAATTTTTGAATAATATTCTCAACGCCCTAAATGCACTAAGAACTGTGGGAGGAATCAATATACATCCGGTTGTGGTCACTGGTAAGGAAGTTAGAACTGAATGTACTTTCTCTGCTTACGGTCATGCGTCTGGGAGATTTGACGGAATTGATGAGTTGATGAAAGCATTAGATATTGTTGCTCAAACAGATACTAATGCCGTTGCTTTCTCCACAACTCTATTAGTTGAGGAGGAAATTCGTAACCAGTATTTTAAGTTAGGAGGTATACCAAATCCCTGGGGAGGAGCAGAAGCAATTATTACTCACATGACAACTAATTTCTATCCGTTTACTGCTGCTCATTCTCCATTACTGTTAGATGAAGCTGAGATCATGCTGGGGACTTTAGGAGACCCACGGGATGGGGCAGAGTTATGCTCTAGTGCGTTTATTTGTTCGACTTTGAAGGGATTGACGCGCTCTCCGCGCCTTGCCAAATTCGATACTCCTTTACCATCAGGATGTCAGGGAATTTCCGTAGAAAATGTCTCAGCAGTGGTCATGCCGGAGAGTACTGTAGGTAATATTCCCTTCTTTGCCTCTCTTGAACAAAATATTCCAATTATTCTGGTTCGGGGCAATCACACACACTATGAAGTAACTCCCACAGCCCTCGATATTGACCACGAGCAGAGAAAGATTTACTACGTGAATAGTTACATGGAAGCTGCTGGTTTACTTCTAGCTTTACGACATGGAATTGTTCCTGAAGCAACCAGACGACCAATACTCCCAATCGAGCCAATTTTTATGTAATATCAAGTCTCTTGGTTGGCGGCTAAGTAGATCGCGATCGTTATTCGTAGGATGGGTAGAGCGACAGCGAAACCCATCAAAACATTGCTATTGTTGAGTTTCATCCATCAATATCCCATAAAAATCTCTATGAATGATAAATTGTCTACCTATAAGATGATTGCATCTTATTACCCAGACGTGAAAGTTCGACTTCACACTCCAGCTCATCAAGGAGTGGGAAGGGAATCGGAATATTTTAGCGATCGCATCTACGCCTACGACTTACCATTCTTTAACCGTAACGAGTTTTATGACATAGAAAAATCTATTGCTGAGTTATATAAGACTAACCATACATTCTTTCTCACAGGAGGAGCCACACAAGGGATTTTAGTTGCCTGTACATTACTAGGTAGAAAGCATCGAAAAGTCGCAATTGGTCTCAATAGTCACCTGTCAGTAATTCACGGATTTATCATGGCAGGATTAGATCCCTTGTTTATTCCTTCATTTTCCTTAATGCCAACAGCAGCAGAAGTTATTCAAGCATTAGAAACGGCAGGAAGTGAAGTTACAGCACTTTTGTTAACATATCCAAGCTATGATGGCATAATCACTGATTTGTCAAGTATTTCCAAATACTGTCGAGAGAAAAATATAGAATTTATTATCGACGAAGCCCATGGCACTCATTTTCCTTTCTTAGAGGAAGAAACCTTGTCAGCGCTTGCCCAAGAATCTGACTTGGTTATCCATAGCTTGCACAAATTTGTTGGTAGTCTTGTTCAAACAGCCTTAGTTCATTTACCTAAAACTTCAAAGATTACAGAGGATGAAGTCATAACAGCGTTGTCGGTGTTTGAAACGACATCCCGGAGCAACCTGTTGCTATTAAGCATAGAAGAAGCCATTCACCTAGCTTTTGGCAATGAGAGAAAGTCTCTTTTCCACAAGGCTGCTCAGAAATGTCAAGAATTACGATATCTGCTTGATAATTTTGGCAATGTCTTAACCTATGATGCCGAGGTTCGCGATCCATTAAAGCTTTTCCTTTATAGCGATCGCGCCACAGGTGAGGAAATTGCTGCTCTTCTGCTTGAACGTGGTGTTGATTGCGAATACTCGAATAAAAAAGGAGTATTATCAATTTTCTCATTTCAAAATACAGATGATGACTTTGCTCATGTTGCCACAGTACTTGAGCAGGTTTATAAAACTCTTGATGATCGAGAAACAGGACAATTTTTTGATGAACGTATTTTGGCTCGTACTCCGGTTATGCGCTGTTTGCCAAGGGAGGCTTTTTTTGCATCAACAAGAAAGAAAGTTTCTCTTGAGGAAGCCAAGGGAATGGTTAGTTGCAATAGCATTAAAAAAATTCCTCCATGCGTTCCCGTCTTAATACCTGGGGAAGAAATTACTGATTGGCATCTTGAGAGGATAATGCCAGATACTTTAGTTGAAGTCATGACTTGAGAAGCTTAAGTAAGGAGAATCAGATATGTTCTGTATCAAAACAGAAGTAAAAGAGTCTAATATAACTACTGAAATTTTTAGCAGCTATTGTTGGCAGGAACTTTGTTCAAGAAATCAAAGATTCAGTTGCTGAATCTGCGAAGATGGATTAAGAGGATGTTTGAACAGTTGTTAAATAAAACCCCGTTATTTAATATTTGACAAATATCCTTGAATAAACTTATTTCAATATAGGAGTTCGCTCATTCTCAGTTGATTTACCTTGGTCTATAACTTCTGTAGCCTTGTTAGATTCAATAATCTCAGCAAGTGAAAGATAAAAACGATAGATTAAAAACGCTGTGGCTAACGTCATTCCTATTGTTAGCCCTAACCATAAGCCCATCGATCCCCAATTAAGATGGAAGCAAAGGAGGTAACCGCTACCCATTCCAACACACCAGATAATGGGTATGTCGATCAATAGAGGGAAGCGAATATTCTTCATTCCTTGCAACATACCTATAGCGATCAAGTTAAGTCCGTAAGCCATGAGAAACAATGCTGCAATCCTCATTAGAGGGATGGCAGTCTTAATTACTATAGTGTTATCGGGATTACTTGCATCTAAATAAATCGCCACAATCTGCCCTGGAAAAAGCCATAAAGCCAAATCAATTATGCTTATTGCTACAACACCAATGACAATTACTGAAAATGCTGCTGTCCTTATGCCAGTAAAGTCATTCTGACCTATCTTTTGTCCGACTCGCGTCATAGCAGCGTAAGAAGTTGCCATAGGCACAATCAGAGACACTTCTATGGTTTGCACGACAATTTCATTTGCTGCTAGCTGAGTTGTACTTATAGAACCCATCAACAAAGCAATAACGGTAAATAACAACATCGAAGCGGCATATTCCAAACCAACAGGCCAACCATTTTGCCAGAGTTGGGCAAATATATCTCGATTGAACCCTAGAGAAGCAAATAGCTTATATTCCCTAAAGTCAGGATGAAAACCAAGTATGGCAGCCGCAGCAAGGAACTTCACCCAGAAGACAAAAATGCCAGCCAAACCAATCCCTGCTAATCCCAAAGCTGGCAAGCCTAGCTTACCGAAGATTAAAACGTAGTTAGCAATAACGTTAAGGGGAATGGAAATCAGCGCGATGGTGCTAATAAGTTGAGGGCGATTGATAGCAGTGGCAACTTCCTTCAAGATGAAGAAGCCAATCGCCGCCGGGAAACCCCAAACAATAGCTCGTAAATAGGTTTTCGCCAAAAGTACGATGTTTTCCTCTTGACCGAATAGGCTTAAAATGGAATCAAGATGCCAAGTTAGCAACATCATCGGTAAACAGAGAAAAGCGACTAGCCAGATTCCTTGAGCCAAGAGTTGGCGAATGCGATCCGTTTTTCCAGCGCCAAAGGCTTCTGCTGCAAGTGGACTTGCTCCCTCCACAATCCCCATACAAATAAAAGTCAGGGTATAGAAGGTGATTACACCTAGAGCGCCAGCAGCAAGGGATTGAAGACTCAATAACCCCATCATGACCGTATTGACAAAACCAACCGCAGCCTCAGATAACTGAATCCCCCCCAATGGAACCGCCAATTGCAGGGTGGCAAGAATTTCTGATTGGATTGTTGACTTTTCAGATGGTGGTGTGCTTAAGCTCATAATTATGCCAATAGTGATCCAAATTGCTATTTACATCTTGTTTTGTCAGGACTTAGGCAGCCCCGCTACTAATAGTGTGGATAATCCGTTATACCACCAGCTCATACGCTACAGATAGAGTCTTTCCCTAAGTCCTGTTTATGATCGAGGAAGCAAGATGCCTACCCGACAAGGAAATTGTTTTATTATAAGAAGAGAATTCTGTCGCTCCTGGAAACGGTGCAAGATCTCAGTAGCTATAACCTCGTAATTTAGTTTATAGTATATGTGATTTTTTATACTATAATTCCCGAAATCAGTAGTCATGTCAGGAGCGCCATGACTTGGAGTATTCTGAAGTCCCTAGCGATCGCTTAAAATCAAACAGGAGAATTATTCTGCAACATGATCAAACTAAGACTAAAACGATACGGCAAAAAAGGCGAAGCCAGCTACCGAATTGTGGCAGCGCCAAGCACCTCTCGCCGGGATGGTCGTCCACTTGAAGAATTGGGCTTCTACAATCCCAGAACCCATCAAACCACACTAAACGCTCCAGCAATTGTCAAGTGGCTGCAAAATGGGGCACAGCCGACAGAAACAGTGCGGAGTATTCTCCGAAAAGCCAATATCCTCGAACAAGCCAATGCTGCAAAGAGCTGACGATACCAGTCCAAATTATGTCGATCTGGTACGATTTTTGATAGAGCCGTTCTTAGAGTCACCGAATTCCCTCAGTCTAGACTGCGAGAAGTTAAATGCTAACGAGCGAATCTGGATTCGGCTAGCGTTTGGCGGCGAGGAGAAAGGGCGAGTATTCGGTCGGGGGGGTCGTAATATTCAGGCGATTAGAACTGTAATCCAAGCAGCAGCACAAGCAGCAGGACAATCAGTCCATCTGGATATCTACGATGAGTCGGCTGAGGGGAAATCTCGCTCTGAACCTTCTAATGGTGGCAGATTCGTTGCGAGAAGGAGTCCGCCACGTCCGCCATCAAGACCGAGTAAACCTGAACCTAGACCTCGTTTCTAAAGTTGTTGGTTGTTGGTTGTTGGTTATTTGTTGTTGGTTGTTAGTTGTTTGTTGTTAGTTGTTGGTGAATAAGCAATACTAATCAAAAAGTGGATCTAAAATAACTTGAAAAAACAAACAACAAATAACCAATAACAAACAACAAATAACCAATAACAAACAACAAATAACCAATAACAAACTTTGAGTGAAGTATCCAAGATAATAGAACTGCCGAGTAATGAAAGTGCGATCGCGTTAGCTGGCGAGCGGGAAGATAACCTAAAAATCTTATCTCAGCAAACTGGTGCAACTCTGGTGCTGCGGGGGCAAGAATTGCTGATGTCTGGCACGGCAAAGCAAGTTGAGCGTGTATCATCATTAGTGCGATCGCTCGATACTTTCTGGCAAGAAGGGAAAAGGATTACCGAATCAGATATCCAAACCGCTTGTCAAGCTTTGGATACCCACCGTCAGGATGAGTTACGAGATTTACATCAAAATATTCTGGCACGTACCCGCAGAGGTGATGTAATTCGTGCCAAAACTTTCCGTCAGCGGCAATATATTAAAGCATTACAAACCCACGATCTCACATTTTGTATCGGACCTGCGGGAACAGGTAAAACTTTTCTAGCAGTTGTCATCGCGGCTCAGGCGCTACTCGCGAATCAGTACGAACGATTAATATTAACACGACCTGCGGTAGAAGCGGGTGAAAAGTTGGGGTTTTTACCAGGAGATTTGCAACAGAAAATCAATCCATTTCTCCGTCCCCTCTACGATGCTTTGTATGAAATGATTGAGCCTGAGAAAATTGCTAATTTGATGGAACGAGGTATCATTGAAGTTGCTCCTTTGGCTTACATGCGGGGGCGTACTCTTAATAATGCCTTTGTGATTGTCGATGAAGCACAGAATACAACTCCGGCGCAAATGAAAATGGTGTTAACTCGCTTGGGTTTTGCTTCTCGGATGGTTGTTACTGGTGATGTCACTCAAACTGATTTACCTCCAAATCAAGATTCAGGATTAGTCATAGCCAGGAAAATTCTCCGCCCTATTGAAAGTATTGCATTTTGCGAACTTTCTACTCAAGATGTGGTGCGTAATCCTCTGGTGAAAAAAATTGTCGCTGCTTACAATGATGAGTCGCTGAAAGCCCCGTGACTTTAGTCCGGGGATGTAGGCGAAGCCTTCCCGGAGGGTAAGCGCTTTGCAGAGTGACATCTCCTACACCAACCTGGGTACAGGTATGGTGTAGGCTTCCAAACCAG
>NZ_JAMZMM010000209.1 GCF_024178385.1 Limnofasciculus baicalensis BBK-W-15
ACCAACAAAAACTAATAAATTAAACCAGTAATCATACCAGCAAGTAAAACAAAACCAATCCAAACATTCTCACGAAAAATTGCACCATAAACTGGTTTAGAAATATCTGACTGTCGCAGGCGAATATATTGCCAAACCCAACCAATCGTTGCTAAACTAAGGGATAACCAAAAGCCTAGGCGTAACTCCATAACCACACCCAGCTCTGTTAGCAATCCAGCAGTACCGAGAAAAAAGATCCCAACAGCTAATGGTGCATGATTACCGAAAAATATAGCACTCGAACGAATATCAATCTTTTCGTCATCTTCCCTATCTGACATAGCATAAACCGTGTCAAAGCCTAAAGTCCAGAGCATCGTTGCCCCCCAAAGTAGCCACGTTGCGGTTTCCAAACTCCCCGTCACCGCACTCCAACTGATGAGGATAGCAAAACCCCAAGCAATGGAAAGGATTAACTGAGGGATGGGAAAGACTCGTTTGGCAGATGGGTAAAAAATAATTACTGGGATTGCTGCCACACAGAGCCAAAATGTGAAAGGATTGAGATAGAGTGCCAATATCCCAGCACAACTCATGGCAACTAAAGCAACGATAACGCCGACTTGGATGGAGAGAGTACGGGCTGCTAAAGGGCGATCGCGTGTTCTTTCGACTTGAGGATCGATATCTCGATCCCATAGATCGTTTACCACACAACCAGCCGCACTCGTAGCTAAAGTTCCCAGAATCATCGCACCTACTAAGGATAGGGGTGGTGTACCCGCAGCAGCGAGAAAGACTCCCCATAGGGCAGGAATCATTAAAATTAACCTTCCCGCTGGCTTATCCCACCGCAAAAGCCGCACGATAGCCAGCCAAGTTGATACGGGTAAAAATTGTTTTTGGGTAAGCATCTCAGGAATTGCGATCGCAGAATTTGTTGTAGGAATAAGGATTTGCTCTTATTTAAGACATCCTAGCAGTTTGCTGGTTTTCTCATCTTGGGCTAACTTAATCCTCTCCGTATCCCGATTCCTTGTGACTCTTCTAGAATATTGTTCCTATTTACACTGTCCCCCTTAAAGATTATTTTGATCCATAGAGGTTGGACGAAAATTGTAACCCTGAATACAGAAATAGTGCAGTGATGATGAACTTAGCAACCAAAGCAAGCCCGGTACGGAATTCTACGCCTGTGGCACAGCAAGATCGCATTCTTGCTGCTATCGACATCGGGACAAATTCCATTCACATGGTAGTAGTGCGGATTGACACAACGCTACCGACCTTTACGATTATTGCTAGAGAGAAAGATACAGTAAGATTGGGCGATCGCGATCCGAAAACGGGTAATTTGACACCCACAGCCATTAAAAGAGCCATTTTGACATTACAACGCTGTCAGGAATTGGCAAAAAGTTATAATGCCGAACAAATTGTTGCTGTTGCTACTAGTGCGGTGCGAGAAGCACCCAATGGACGAGAATTTTTACAACAAATTGATGCAGAAATAGGTTTATTTGTCAACTTAATTTCTGGTCAAGAAGAAGCACGACGAATTTATTTGGGTGTCCTTTCGGGGATGGAATTTAATCACCAACCCCAGATAATTATTGATATCGGCGGTGGCTCAACGGAATTAATTTTAGGTGACAATTACGCACCTCGTTCTCTCACTAGTACTAAAATAGGAGCAGTACGTCTCACTGCTGAATTTATCACTACCGATCCCATTAATGAACGAGAATTACAATTTTTGCAAGCCTACGTGCGGGGAATGTTAGAACGCCCCATTGAAGATATTCAAGCTCATCTAAAACCAGGAGAAATACCCCAGTTAGTCGGAACATCTGGCACAATTGAAACCCTAGCAGCACTTCATGCCAAAGAGAAACTAGGAGTAATTCCAAATCCCCTCAATGGTTACCAATTTAGCCGCAAAGATCTCAAAGAAATGGTCAAACGTTTAGCCGCTATGAATGCTATAGAAAGGGTTGCTATTCCAGGATTATCAGAACGAAGGGCAGAAATTATTGTAGCAGGTTCAGTAGTTTTATTAGAAGCAATGACTCTATTGGGAATTGAATCATTAATGGTGGGAGAAAGGGCACTGCGGGAAGGTGTGATTGTTGACTGGATGCTCTCCCAAGGGTTAATTGAAGACAGACTGCGCTATCAAGGTGAAGTACGTCAACGGAGTGCGATCGCAGTTGCTCAGAAATATCAAGTTAATTTAGAATCTAGTCAGCGTGTTAGTAACTTTGCCCTCAGTTTATTTGACCAAACTAAAGGATATCTCCACAACTGGAATCGACGGGAACGAGAACTTCTTTGGGTAGCAGCAATTTTACATAATTGTGGTTTGTATGTCAGTCATTCATCACACCACAAACATTCCTATTACCTAATTCGCTATGGTGAGTTATTAGGCTTTACCGATGTAGAAATCGAAGTCATCGCTAACTTAGCACGCTATCACCGCAAAAGCATCCCCAAGAAAAAACACGAAAACTATAATTTACTGCCCAACAAAGAATATCGGCTGATGGTAAAACAACTCAGTGCCTTATTACGTTTAGCAGTAGCATTAGATCGCAGACAGCTTGGGGCAATTGCAAAAGTTCAGTGCGAGTATCATCCCGATCTCCAGGAACTAAATTTACACTTAATTCCTGCCATACCCAATGATAAATGTGCCTTAGAATTGTGGAATTTGGACTACAAGAAAGGAGTTTTTGAAGAAGAATATGGGGTTAAAGTAATCGCGACGCTAGAGACAGCATTAGCCCAAGTAAATTAAGTATAATCCAGAAACCCAGTTTCTTTGAGAAACGGGGTTTCTCTCTAAAACTTTCCGCCCTTTGTATTTAAAATTACACCTCAATTCGCCATTAAATTATCAAACATAGTACGATCTGGCAGAATAGAGGATTATAATTTGAGTGCAGTACTTATAATTTAGATTATGGCACTAACTCCCTCAACGATGTTACCCCTGGGCACAAAAGCCAGAGACTTCCAATTACCAGATGTCGTCTCTGGTAATACTATTTCTCTGGAGACGTTTGCAGGTAAAGAAGGGTTACTGGTAATATTTATGTGTCGTCATTGTCCCTTTGTCAAGCATATTCAGGGGGAATTGGTACGGATTGGGAAAGATTATGCTGGGAGTAATCTCGGAATTATCGCAATTAGCGCTAATGATGCACCTAATTATCCAGAGGATGCTCCTCATCTACTTAAGGAAATGGCGATAGAATTAGGTTTCACCTTCCCTTTTTGTTATGACGAAACTCAGGAAACAGCTATTGCTTATACCGCCGCTTGTACCCCAGACTTCTTTCTCTTTGATGCTAATCGAGAGTTAGTTTATCGCGGGCAACTTGATGAGAGTCGCCCTAGTAATAATAAACCTGTCACGGGTGCAGATTTGCGATTAGCGATTGAGGCGCTATTGGCTCACACTCCCATTAATTTCGATCAAAAGCCAAGTATCGGATGTAACATTAAGTGGAAGGAGGGAAATTCACCTACTTATTAATAGTATGAGTCTCTAGGGAGTTGTAACAGGAGCCAGGTTTAGTATGTATTGGTGGATTTTGCGATTGGGTAGGCTCGCCCATCGCTCTCGAAGAGTGCGGGTGCTTTTATGAAATTAATATTTTTATATAATCTCGATCGTTCCTCTAATTTAACACGAGGGCGATCGAGTAAACATAAAAGTCATAAAAGAGATGGTAAAATGTTAACTCATGATGAAAATCATAAAATCCAAGACAACCTGAAAGATTTACAAAACTTTATCTTTAATAGTAGAGATATTAGAGAACGAACAAGAGGAAAAGCAGTTAGACTAAAATTGTTAGGATTGAGCAATCAAGAAATCAAAAATATATTGGGAGTATCAACAAGTTTTATTACTGATAGCCAAAGAAAGTATACAGAAAGAGGAGTCGCAGGATTGAAGGTAAGACATAAGAAGCAACAAATATACTTAACTGATGAAGAAAAAGAGGAAATTAGTGGCTGGCTTCATGATTTGTAATTATCTCTTATAAAGATAAATTATCCCTGCATCTAATTTAGATTCGAGCTTGTTTCATACACTCATCTCTCTTCCCCGTGGAGACTCCCGCCATAGCTGTAATCAGCTTGGCGGTGAGAGGAAACGGGGGGCATAGTCTACGCAATATATCCATAACCATCCTTTTTGTGAATGTGTTTGCAGTATTTGTGACTAATTCCCTGGACTAATCCTTTTTTGGTTGAAATATTAAAGCTGCCACTTGAACGAGTAGCAATTCTACCTAGATATCTACCTACTTTTTTCCCCTTAGTAACTACTGCTTTAACAATATCTCCAGTTTGAAAACCAAAGTGAAGCTTATTTCTCGGCACATAGCGACTAGGGAATCCAAATTTGTCAGTACGACAGGATTGTCTTGAACCATAGCCTGACGCTGTAATCAGTAAAGGTTTAACGCCTTTAATAATTAACTTGGGAGTAGAAATTCCCACACAAGCTGCATCTAACCAGTGAGTTTTTTCTAAACCTTGTTGCTGGCGATTAAATTTAGTTAACCCACCCGAACCTGTTTCAACTGGTAATCCAGTGGCTTTTAGAGCCTCTAGCAAGGCAAACCTAGTTGTATTTACAGCGGCGGCATCCGCCAAGGTTTGTTTGCTTTGTTTCAGGATTTTCTCTAACCTTTTGGGGTCTTTTTTGAGAAAATCTTTAATGTTCTTAGTACCTTTCTTTAGATTACACTTCTCACAACTCAAAGTCAGGTTGGTGATTGAATTTGTCCCTCCCTTGGCGCGTGGATGAATATGTTCTATTTGCAATGGCACGTCTTTAATGCCACAGTAAGCACATTGTCTTGACCATTTTTCCAGTAGGTATTGTCTGGTTTCATATCCCGCTAAAGTACCTTGTTGATACTCTTTGCCGCAGACTTCTGGATTACGCATTAACTGCATATCAAAGCGGACTAATTCCTGACTGATTGCGCTAATTGGTGCAAATTTTCTCAGTCTTTTTACCCAAGTTTTGATATTGTCAATCCGACTTTGTAAGCTTGGTGCTAACCATCCTTTAGGACGTGTCCTATTTAAGAATCGTGGTTGACGATATCTAGTTTTGCGGTTTCTTCTGCTGCGTCTTAATTGTCGTCTGGAGGTTAAAGCATCTCTAATAGCAAAACCTCTGTGCTTTAATTCAGCAGCAAAAACAACTTCACCATTAGCATCATTAACTAAGGCAATTCCTGTATGTTTTGCACCCGGATCGATCTTTAAGCGAAGTTCAGAAACGGTAGCATCAGGATGTGATTCTTTAAGAATTAAGGTAAATGGGAACCGTCTAAATATAGCGGCTTTTTTGTGACTTAATAGTTGTCTAGCTCGTGCTGGATGGATTGGGTTTAACGGTCTTTTATCTTGGTCGATTACTAGTATTTTGGACATAATATCCCTCCAATTGCTTGGGTAAGGTTAGCCTGGACAATGATTTAAAGGCTTTTTACGTCAACAACACTGGCTTCAACCCCATAAACCTGTTTAATCGTTGACCTCAGAGCTACAAACTGGCTGCGTATTTGTAGGTGAGATGACCTAAAAATCGTAGTACACGAAGTACTTTCGTCGGGTAAACTCTGGGCTTTAAAAGCCCTCACTATATTCGGTACCCCGAATTAGTGATGGGTAGTTTACAGTTATTCATCACTAAAACTTCCTGAACTTTCCCTCTTTTAAGAGCATTTGAATTAATCGTCCTTGTCGCGTAAACTTTTTCTATTCTGTAATCTTTGTACAAATCAAGGATAAAATCAGTATCAGCATTACTCAATAATACTTGACAACCTCTTTTATTTAGATCGTCTACAGTTTCTTTTAGCCGTATTTGTTCATCTTGATTAAATCCATTCACATCATATCCTGTAAAGGATGCTGTATTAGATACAGGATCGTAAGGAGGATCAAAATATATAAAATCTCCTGCTTTAGCATCTTTTACAGCATCCTCAAAATCTCCATTCAATATTGTTATATCATTATTGTTCAAATAATGGCTGACAGCTTTTAAAACTGCTTCATCTAAAATATTTGGTTTTTTATATCGTCCAAATGGCACATTAAACTGTCCTTGAGAATTTACCCTAAATAAACCATTGTAACAGGTTTTGTTGAGAAATATAATTCTTGATGCTCTTTGTATAGTAGTCTTCTTGTTATAATTATTGATTCTATCCCAATCTCTTATATCATAATAATAATCTTCATTATTTTTATGTTTTTTTAGATCTTCCATCAATTCATCGAGTGAGTCTCTAATTACTTTATAGCAGTTAATCAGTTCTGAATTACTGTCATTCACCACAGCTTTTTTAGGCTGTAACTCAAAAAGAATAGCCCCACCTCCCAGAAAAGGTTCATAGTAAGTATCATATTTAGCGGGTAGATAATTAGCCGTAATTTTAGGTATTAATTGTCTCTTCCCGCCTGCCCATTTCAAAAAAGGTCTAACTAGTTTATTGGTTACCATAATTATAATTCATAGCGTCAGAAACTGTACTTTATAGTACATTTCTATTTTAGACTAAAACAGTACTTTTATACTAAAAAAAACTAGGTTAGTAGTAAGGGCTAAAGCGCCTACTACAAACGAGATTCACTTCTCAAATTAGATGTTCAAAGTTTTTGCTCTTCCATGACAGAATCGGTATGACTAGAAGTGTGAGGGGTAATATCTAACAAATCTTTAAAAGAAATAGATCTTGGCTCTACTAAAATAGAAATATACTCCTGATTCACATCAGGAATAACCGAATCATCCTTACTAACTAATAGAATATCCTGAAAGGTGGCTAAAGCGCGATCGTTAATTGAGTTAATCAAAGACTGCGGGATGGTAAATTGTTCATCTGCAATCCGTTTTACTGTCACTTCATCTCCTTCTAAAATTGCCTTGAGTACGATTTTCTCATTTTCACTGAGTTGTTGACTAAATTTTAACCATGCCAACCATTCTTCCGGAAAAAGCTTAGACAGTTTTGTTTCAATTATTTGGGGTAAAGCTTGGAAATTAACCGTTCTCAGTTTATGCAAAAATTCCATCTCGCTTTGCAGTTTATGATAATCTGATTCTAACTGCTGTTTCAGATGTTCCAGATTAGCTAAATCTCGATTAAGTTGTTCTTGTTGCTGCTGTTTAACGGAAACTTGACTTGCCATTTCCTCTAATTCACTTTCCAAAGAGATTAATGTTTCTTGTACTTGCTGATGCTCCATCCGCAAATATAATAGAGAATGATTGATTTGTTCACCTCTTTGCTTCAAGGCTAGAATATTAGTCTTTAAGTCGTAAGCTTCTCCTCCTAATTCCTGCTTTTGGCTTTCTAAAATAGCTAAATCTCGTTCCAGTTGTTTTTGCTGATGAAGTTTATCTGCTATTCTACTATGTAACCGATCTAGTTCCCCATGTAATCGATTTAAACGAGTTTCGGCAGGCTCTACTTGTGCTGTTTTTGCCCAGAGAGATTGATTCAGTTCAACTTGATGTTGTTCGATTTGCTTAATTTGTTTTTTCAGATTCTCAATTTCATCAATTTGTTGTTGTTTCTGTCGGTTAAAGTCGGCTAATTCCTGATAAAAATCATTCCGTTGCTCGTGGAGTTGAGATACTCTGCTCAGAAGCTGACTACGTTCGATTTGCAGTGCATTAATACTAGCTTCTAGTTGTTGTTTTGCTTCCATTCCCTGAGAGACAGATTCATAAAGGATACTTTTCTCTTCTTCAAATGCTTCAATTTGATGGAGTAAGGAGCCGACTTGCTGTTTTTCTTGTTTCATCAGCCGTTTGTTAGCTACAATAGAACCAACCGAACTAGCCAAGACAGTTATTACACCATTAAGTAGTGCTTTCTCTGGGTTAGTAAATACTCCAATACTAACACTGACGCTGAAAGCAACTGTTCCGAGAATAATATGATTGGCTAGTTGATTTATTGGCATAATCCTGGTGATAAAGTCAAAAGTATTCAGCGGAAATTTCTGCTGTTAAAAAATCGATAAATTGTCTGGCACTTCTGCCACAACGCCCATTGTGGCGGGTAGCCCACTGAAGGGCGCGATAATCTAACTCCTCTTGCGGTAAATCGATCTTGACTAAATCTGCCAGATGTCGGACAATTTTGAGGTAAGTATCTTGATTAGCTGGTTCAAAGGTTAGCGTTAAACCAAACCGATCGCTAAAAGATAGTTTCTCCTGTAGAGTATCCCAAGCATGAACTTCATCATTATCCCTGGGACGGGGGCGATCGCTAAAATATTCCCGGATTAGGTGTCGCCGATTAGATGTGGCATATACCACTATATTCTGCGATCGCGCCGTGACACTACCTTCCAACACAACTTTCAACGCTTTGAAAGCCTCATCATCCTCCTCAAAAGAAAGATCGTCTACAAATATAATAAATTTTTGCGGTACTTCCCGCACTCTCTCCACAATTGCCGACAAGTCTCTTAAGTCTGATTTTGCCACCTCAATTAGCCGCAATCCGCGATCGCTATATTTTTGTAACAAAGCCTTGACTAAAGACGACTTTCCTGAACCACGACTACCATATAGTAAAACATGCAAAGCTGAATAGCCCGCCAGTAAAAACTCGGTATTCTTTACCAAAGCCTCTTGCTGAGACTCATAACCCACTAACTCTCCTAACTCTACAGGATCGGGATGAGCAATTCCCACCAACTCACCCGATTGCCAGCGTAAGGCACGATACTGCGCAAATAATCCAGCCCCATTGTCTCGATAATGGTTAGCTAAATCTACCCAAGCATTAGCCCAGTCACTTTGTTGTGGCAAAAAGCTTGGTGCTTGAGGCTCCATATCCCAAACAATAGGCTTCATGCCTGACTTAGATGCCTTTCGTATGGACAGACTCAGTTGTTGGTTGCTCTGTTCGTAAAGAAGTTGTAACGTTTGTAAATCTTGCTTTACCGCAGCCACTAGACTATAGGGTAAATCCGATACAGGAACTTGTTGGGCTGCCCGACTAAAAGGATTATCATCGCACAGAATTTGCCAAATCAGGTAATCTTGCCAACTTTCACCGCTAGCTGCTAAAGTTTTAAACCAGTTACCGTATGCTAGTAGATACCCCAACTCATCTTCTCGTGTTTGACTGAGACTTTCTAACAGAGAGAGAAAAGCTTGTCCGACTGCCCCTGCAAAGACACCTTGATAAAGGAGCAACGAAGCGGCTTTGGTGCGCAGAAACTGAATTGATAGGCTCGCGTCTGAATAGATGTAAGACATAGAGTAAGATTGGATAGACTCAACTTAACTTAATTAACATTAATGGCGAACGAAAAGGCGGATTTACTCAAAATCACTAAACGAGATGAAGACTATTCTCGATGGTATCTCGATATTGTAGATCGAGCCAAGTTAGCAGAAGAATCTGGGGTACGTGGCTGTATGGTAATACGCCCAGAGGGATTTGCCATTTGGGAAAAAATGCAGCAAGTATTAGATGGCATGTTCAAAGACACTGGACATAGCAATGCCTATTTTCCCTTACTTATACCTGTTAGTTACTTTTCTAAAGAAGCCAAACATGTTTCTGGTTTTGCTAAAGAATGTGCTGTTGTAACTCACCATCGCCTCCAAGCAACTGAATCTGGACAAATTATAGTCGATCCAGAAGCAGAATTAGCAGAACCTCTGGTAATTAGACCAACTAGCGAGACAATTATTTGGTCAACCTATCGTAAATGGATCCAAAGTTATCGCGATTTACCAATTCTTTTAAATCAATGGGTTAATGTTTGTAGATGGGAATTAAGAACAAGACCATTTCTCCGGACAACTGAATTTCTTTGGCAAGAAGGACATACCGCTCATGCTACCTTTGATGAAGCAGAAGCCGAATCCAGACAAATGCTCAATATTTACAAAACCTTCGTAGAAGAATATTTAGCCATACCAGTTTTTGCCGGAAGAAAAACCGAAAACGAAAAGTTTCCTGGGGCTGAACATACTTATACTATTGAGACAATGACTCAGGATAAACGGGCGATTCAGGTAGGAACAAGTCATAACTTAGGCACTACCTTCTCCCAAGCCTTTGATGTCAAATATTTATCTGCTGAAGGTACACTTGAGTATCCTTTTGCCACCAGTTGGGGCATCACCACCAGATTAATTGGTACATTAATCATGGTTCACTCAGATGATAAAGGTTTTGTCTGCCCTCCTCGCATTGCCCCCTTACAAGTAATTGGCGTACCAATATATCGTAAAGACGCAGAAAAAGATTCAGTATTAGCCAGATTCCAAGAATTACAGGAGGAATTCAAAACAGCTAAAGGCTTCTCCTTCAAAGTTGATACCAGGGAAAATTTAAGTCCCGGTTTCAAATTTAATGATTGGGAATTAAAAGGAATACCTCTACGACTGGAAATTGGCCCCAGAGACTTAAAAGAAGGGAAAGCCGTATTAGTGCGACGAGATACTGGCGAGAAAATAATAGTAGAGCAAAGCCAACTTTTAGACAAGATTTCCAGTCTATTAGAGGAAATCCATACCAATCTTTTCACCAAAGCCCAAGAGTTTCAGCGTCAGAATACTTACACAGTCTCAAGTTATGCAGAATTCAAGGAAGGAATTGAAAATAAGTCAGGATTTTACCTAGCTTACTTTGATGGTACTCCTGAAGATGAGGATAAAATCAAAGAAGAAACCAAAGCCACAGGGCGCTGCATTCCACTGGAGCAAAATGATGGAG
>NZ_JAMZMM010000644.1 GCF_024178385.1 Limnofasciculus baicalensis BBK-W-15
GGGACAAGGGGGACAAGGGGGACAAGGGAGACAAGGGAGTTTTAACTCAAAACTCAAAACGGACTTCGTCCCGCTGCGCTAACAAAACTCAAAACTCTCTTCCCTACTCCCCATTCCCCACGTTATTGAAAAATTTAACTATAATTTTACTTTAATGAGCTATGAATATAGTTGAGATTTTGTATCAAAGGTGCTAATTAATTAGAGGTGAGCTTATCTTCTGCAAACAGCAATTCCGAACGTACCCACTTTAAGCGATCCCTGATTCGCCTAGAGCAGGATGTATTGCGCATGGGTGCTTTGGTGGAAACGTCCTTTCGCTTGAGTCATCAAGCAATGTTCT
This sequence comes from Limnofasciculus baicalensis BBK-W-15, assembly GCF_024178385.1. Taxonomy (GTDB): domain Bacteria; phylum Cyanobacteriota; class Cyanobacteriia; order Cyanobacteriales; family Coleofasciculaceae; genus Limnofasciculus; species Limnofasciculus baicalensis. The sequence continues at coordinate 344 of NZ_JAMZMM010000644.1, forward strand.
CACAAAATCTGGAAGCAGTTAGGGCAATTACGGCTAATGAAAGACAAATTGACCACTATTATCGTCAAATTGAGTTAGAATGCGCCACTCTCCTGACTCTAAAAGCGCCAGTTGCTCAAGACTTGCGTATTGTTAGTGCTTTCATGCAGCTAATCCGAGATTTGGAGCGGATTGGGGATTATGCTCAAGATTTAACCGAAATTTCCCTAAAATTACTCTCTTACCCACCTCATCCTTCCCTACCAGAAATTGAGGTAATGTCTCATCACGCTCAAGCGATGCTGGCAGTGAGTTTGAAATCTTTGGCAGATTTAGATGCTAATGCAGGGGGATCTGTAAAAATCCTAGATGATAAAGTAGACGATGCCTATGACCGAGTTTATCAGACTTTGGCCTATCAGCGCGATATCAAAGGAGTGGTTGAACCAATTGTATTATTAGTTTTGGCAATTCGTCACATTGAACGGATGGCAGATCATGCAACTAATATTGGTCAACGAGTTAGCTATATTGTCACAGGGTATCGCGGGTAATGGGTAGGTATATGTGAGATGTACTCCATTGAGTCGCAAGCAATATACAGCTCTTTCCAAGGATGTGAGGTACAGAGAAACCCGGTTTCTTAAAGAAACCCGGTTTCTGGGGTGTACGTCATAAACCTGTAATCGGCTACATATATCGACACCGACGCTATCGCCCCATAAAACCCTCTGCGTACCTCTGTGATACCTCTGCGCACCTCTGCGTTAAAAAAACCAAATCTATAACCCCCGCCAAAAACATCCTACATGCGGGCACAATTTCCCATTATCAAAAATACCACAAAATTAGACTCAATGTCAACACCCATTAGCCCCATTTCTCAACAGCACGACGTAGCGCCCCATCAGGTAATTTATCGAGAGCAAAAGACTTACCATCCTTCACTCTTTCCAGGGCTTCAAAAAATGCCTTAACCCCAGCGGCAGGAGAATCGGGATGATCCATAATACCAGTACCCGCATTCAGGATAACATCTTGACCGTAATGGGCTAAAACTTGAGGGACAATACCAGGATGAATACCAGCAGAAGGCACAGGAAAAACATTGCGCGATCGCAAAATATCTCGAATGCGCAATTCTTCCACCGGATCAAATGGTAAACTGCCATAATGGGCGGGATATAGCACAGCATCCGCACCACCATGAGCCATCAAAGTTCCCAATACCACCGAATAAGCCATCCCATAATTAGGCGCAGCACAAAAAGCACCTGCTAAAGCAGGATGAGCAAAGATGGGGACATTAATTTCCGAGTCAGTAGAGAGAGCATCGAGGATAGAAAATCCGTAAGTTAGCTTTCTTCGCCGGAAGCCTCACGCCATATTTGTACTCAAATTGGCGTGAG
>NZ_JAMZMM010000210.1 GCF_024178385.1 Limnofasciculus baicalensis BBK-W-15
TAATAGTAGAGAGATTTACAATATGCCTCTCCGGAAATTAGGTTTTCACTTAGACAGAGTGACAGGGTAAGCGTTTCAGGTTTTTTTTTCGGAGAAGTCTAATAGCCCAAGTTTCTTTTTTAACGGCAATCTGAGCCTTAACTCAATCTTTCCCACATACATATAATCATGCCAAATCCCTTTTTTGTTGGACAAGCTGTTCCTCCACAACGTTTTGTGGGGCGGACATCTGAACTTGATGCGGCATTCGACCAAATCCACAATCGCAGTCACATGGCAATTTGGGGAGGTCCGGGAATGGGGAAGACTTCCTTCCTGGAGAAGTTGGCTTCAACTGAAACCTGGCAACAACATAGACTAGATTCGTCGTCGGCTGTGATTGTTTTAGTCAGTTGTGGGAATATCATTCCCTTCACTCCCGCTGGTTTTTGGCGGGAAGTGCTGAGTTTATTGAGGGAGAAATTGGATAGGGAACCTGCGATACAGGCTAATATTGACACCTTACTGGCAAATCGCACAACAAAAGAAAGCCTACGTCAGGTATTGCGGAAGCTGGGACAAAGTAAAAAATTCTTGGTATTGCTGATTGATGATTATGATGCGGCTCTTCAGACAAATGAGGAATATACTGAAGCGGAAATGGAACTATTCTTGAGCGAGTGCCGTAGTTTGAGTTACCACTCTCAGGAGAGAAAATATCTATCGATGATTGTTGCTTCACTCAAGCGACTGAATGAACTCGGTCCTAAGCTAAATCTGAATAAGTCTCCTTGGTACAATCATTATTTGTTTCAATCACTCAAGCCATTTAATGATACGGAATTCGATCAATTATTGGGTATCCAAAAAACACCGGGATTAGATAAAGACATTCTGGAATTACGCAAGGCTATTCGAGAAATTGCAGGAGGACACCCAGCAATGCTACAAATTGCTGGTTCTTTTCTGTACAGAGAGGTGCGGGGAAGTCAAGGTCAAGTACTGGATGCTCAAGATTTTTCCGCTCGGTTTGAGAGCGATACTAAACAGTTTTTTGACAATACTTGGCGCAGGTGTAATGAGGTAGAGAAGAATCTGTTAATGTTGATTGCTTTGATGGATTTGAAGGGTCGCCTCCATAAGAATAAAAAATTTGATTTGAGTGACATTGATATTATTTTTAGCCAAAAAGAGCGGGATTTAACCAACCTGGAAGAGCAAGGAGTAATTATCCGCAAAGTCCATGCAGGGAAATCGGAGTATTCTTTCACTTCATCAATAATGAAGCGGTTGGTGGTTCAAGAATTGTGGAATACGAACAACTTACAAGACAGAGAAAAGATATTTTTCAATCCGATGAGTCATGGTCAAGCCAAGAAAATCACAAATACAATTCAATGGCTGTGGAAGAATAAAGATCAGGCACTATCTGCAATTGAATGGTCTGGCAAGCTGTTAGCAGCATTGCCGACAGGAGCGATTAAGGGCTTATTTAACTGGAAGTGAATAAATAAATAAATAAATATGACTAATCCTGAAGGTAGGAATCGTAATCCTTATATTATCGGTCGTCCAATTGATGAACCGGAACAGCTTTTCGGACGGCAAAGCTTGTTCGGCTTTATTGAGGATAATCTGAGGCAGAATGTAAAATTTATCTTGTTACATGGTCAACGACGTATTGGTAAGTCGTCTGTACTAAAAATGATTCACCATTTTGTTGCCAAGGATGAGTTTTTCTTTGTTCACTTCAATCTGGAAGACAAAAGTCAGTCAAAGTTGAATGAGATTTTGGCTGAACTTGCTACAGCGATTGTCGAACAACTAAATATAGATACAATACAACCGCCAGATAGTGGAGAATTAGAAAATAAACCCTTGCTCTATTTTAGTAAGTTTTTGTCAGAAGTTTATCAGTCACTTCACGGCAAAAACCTCGTGTTATTGCTGGACGAGTTTGATGTTGCAAGTCAAGAAACTTTCAGCATCGTAGAACAAGGACTTGGTTTCTTTTCCTATTTAGAAAAACTGTTACGTCAGGAGGAAAAATTATTTATTATTCCAGTAGTGGGTAGGCATGTGGGGGATATACCAAATCTGGTTAATTTATTTGGGAGTCCGCCAAACCAAAAAATAGGTTTACTGGACGAAACAAGTGCTAAACGGCTAATTACTAACCCAGCAAAGGGGGTGCTAAACTATGAAGCAGATGCGATAAACGCAATTCAGGAACTGTCAGCAGGACATCCCTATTTTACTCAAGTAATATGTGATAGTCTTTTCAAGGAAGCAAGGATTACAAATAACTGGACGGTCACTCGTGCTAATGTAGAGGCTATTATAGACAAAGCAATTGAGAGTGGTGAAGGAGGGTTGGCATGGTTCTGGGATGGATTGCCTATTCCGGAACAAGTGGTTATCTCAGCAGTAGCAGAAGCTCAAAACATAGCTATTAAGAAAAACCAAGATTTTCCGGAAGACTCGTTAACGATTCTTGGAAACTATGGAATTAGCCTCACAGATGACTTGAGAGAGGCAGCTAAAAGCTTGGAAAAAAAAGGTTTCTTAGATGATACGAAACGTAGAGTCAAAATTGAATTAGTTCGTCGTTGGTTAGTACAACGTCATCCACTGCCACAAAAAAGCGAATACAGTAATAAGTATAAACGTAAGGGATTTCTGATCGGTACAATAGCAGCAGCAGTAATTGTTCCCCTTTTAGGCTTCGGTGTTTATCAGTTTTCAACTCCTTGTCCCGCAGGTAAGAATAAAGAATTTGGTATTCTATGTGTACAAGATACAAGTAAAATTAGTCGTGGTGAACGTACCTTCTTTCCTACTACTGGTAACACTAATCGCGATTTGGGAATTGACGCATTCAAAAAACACAATTACTCCCAAGCTGCTCAATTTTTTAAACAGGCTGTAGCAGATAATCGCAACGATCCAGAAGTCCTGATTTACTACAACAATGCTCTAGCCCGCAAACAGGGTTCTCGTTTGACTATAGCTGCGGTTGTCCCAGCAGATAATAAAGCTAACCTCGCTAAAGAAATGTTGCGGGGTATTGCCCAGTCTCAAAATCAATTTAATCAGAAAGGTGGATTAAACGGTAAATTACTAGAAGTTATCATTGCCAACGATGCTAATGAGCAGGAGCAAGCCAAACAAATAGCCCAGGAATTAGTCAAAGATAAATCCATAATGGGAGTAATTGGACATAACTCCGGTGAAGCAACTAACGCGGCACTAGCTGAATACAAATTAGCTAATTTAGCCATCATCTCTCCCACCAGTACCAGTATATCTTTGCAGGGTGATAATTTCTTTAGGACAGTACCTTCTGATCATCCTGCTGGAAAAAAGTTAGCTGAGTATGCTTCGCAAACCCTGAAATTAAAAAAAGTAGTAATTTTCGCCAATCCTGAAAGTACTTATAGTGACAGTATGCGGGAAGTATTTACAAAATACTTTGAAAAACTAGGAGGTGAAGTAGTTCGCCCGCCACTGATTAATTTGGCAGATTCCGCATTAGATGTTGACAAAGAAATACTAAAAAGTGTGGGGATATATCAAGCAGAGGGGGCGGCATTCTTTCCTGACACCGAACATACTGATGTGGCGCTCAAAATTATCAAATACAATGCGGATTTGATAGCTAGTCCCCAAAATACACAGAAAAAAGGACTAAAGTTGTTAGGTGGAAATAGTCTCTATAACAAGGAGACTTTGGATCTAGAGGGAAAAGCTGCTGAAGGGTTAATTCTAGCTGTGCCCTGGTTTAAAAATAGTCCACAATCAAAAAACTTTTCCCAAGCCGCAGCGCAGCAATGGGGAGGAGAAGTTAGCTGGCGCACTGCCACTAGCTATGATGCTACTCAAGCTTTGATTAAAGCTTTGTCTAATAATCCCACTCGCGCCACGGTTTTACAACAACTGAAAGAGGTTAATCTGCCAAAAGAGGAAACTTCGGGTGAACCACTAAGTTTTGGATCGGGTGAGCGAAAAACTCAACCTATTTTGGTTAAAATTAAGAATGGTCAATTTGAACTGGTACAGTAGTTATTTAGCCAACACTGAACTAGTGTTTCGGAGCGATAGTATAAGTAAGCAACCCCGGTCTAAAGACACGGTGGCTCTCAGCTAAGAAATTAGTCGAAGCCGTGCTTACCAGACCACTCCCAAGAGTAGCCGTTATTTGAGTCACGACACCCTGTGGATGCGTAGACTTCGGCGTGAGACTTCGGCGTGAGCGCTCAGTCGAACGCGCTCAGTCGAACGCTAGTCCCTTGCTCTGTCGCTGTCAGTTAAACAGTTCTAAGGTCACGCTTTACAGTGCTTTCAGCCTAACAAGCTCAGATAACAGGTCAAAGCTAACTTTACTCGAAAGAGATTGGAGACAACCATATCTCCACGGAGGAGCAACCATACTCCTCCGCCCCGCAAGGGGTAGGCGGTTAAAACCGCTGCCGCGTTTTCCTCTCTGGTCTATAGCTTGCTTCCCGCAGGGTAGACACAGAGTTTCCAACGACGGAGGTGTTTTTATGATGACATATCCAACAGTTCTGAGAAATCCTTACATCATTGGTCGTCCAATCGATGAGCCAGAAAAGTTTTTCGGAAGGGAACGCTTGTTCCACTTTATTGAGGATAATCTGAGGCAGGGTGTAAAATTTATCTTGTTGCACGGTCAACGGCGTATTGGGAAGTCGTCTGTACTCCGTAATATTCCTCATTTTGTTGGCTCGGATGAGTTTGTCTTTGTTCCTTTTGATCTTGAATTCTACAGTCAAGAACCCCTCAGCAGTATCTTGGTAGCCCTAGCTCAAGACATTATTGAACACCTAGAGTTAGATGCCGATAAGATAAGGCTGCCTTCAGTAGCCGAATTAGAAGCAGAACCATATATTTTTTCGAGTCAATTTTTGCCCAAAGTTTATGAGGCATTGGGTGAGAAAAATTTAGTCTTGTTGCTGGATGAATTTGATCTCTTAGGCATTGACTATTCAGTCCCAGTATTTGAAGATTTTTTTCCCTATTTACAGTCTATTCTAGAGCTAGATAATAAACTATTCATCATTCCATTTGTAGGACGGCAATCACTAGATATGCCGAATTTACTCAGTCTAGTTAAGGGTGTGCCATGCCAAGAAATTGGCTTGCTCGACGAATTAAGTGCTAAAAGGTTAATTACTAAACCAGCAGAGGGGGTGCTTAACTATGAAACAGAGGCGATAAAAGCAATTCTAGAACTGTCGGCAGGGCATCCCTATTTTACCCAAGTAATAGGCTTTGCTATTTTTGGCAGAGCGCGGGATCTAGAGAAATGGCAAGTCAGTCGTGAAGATGTAGAGAGTATTGTAGACAAGGCAATTGAGAGCGCTGAAGCTGGCTTGGCATGGTTCTGGGATGGACTGTCTAGCACGGAAAAAGTAGTTTTTTCATCTGTAGCGGAGGCACAAAAGATAGCTATTGAAAAAGCAGATAAAGTTCCGCAAGACTCATTAAATCTGCTAAAAAAATATGGAGTTTACCCAAAAGATTCACTTGTTAAAGCAGTCAAACAACTGGTTGAATTTGGTTTCCTGGATGACACAGGACGAAGAGTAAAAATTGAATTAGTCCGCCGCTGGTTGGTGCAACGTCACCCACTACGGCAAGAGCTAGAAAAAGTAAAAAAGTTAGAGAAGTCTGAGTCAAACGAAGCTAATAACATATACATTCATACTCACCAAGGATCAGGAATAAAACAAGAGCAAGAAATTGAAGTTTCTGATAAGGGGGCTTTGGTGTGGCTGGGGAAAAAACACCATAGTCTGCCTCAACCTCGACAGAAGCGAATTCTGTTAAGCTCAGTGGCAGTGATAGGATTAATCTCTGCCGCTGTAGGTTTTGGCGTTTATCAATTGGCAACTCCCTGCTTACCTAGTGAAAATAAAAAATTAGGTATTTTCTGTATAGCAAATCCGATAATTAATATTAGTCGTGGTGAACTTACCTTATTTCCTATTACTGGTAACACTAATCGCGATTTGGGAATTGAAGCATTCAAAAAAGGAAATTACTCCGAAGCTGCTCAATTTTTTAAACAGGCTGTAGCAGATAATCGCAACGATCCAGAAGTCCTGATTTACTACAACAATGCTCTAGCCCGCAAACAGGGTTCTCGTTTGACTATAGCTGCGGTTGTCCCAGCAGATAATAAAGCTAACCTCGCTAAAGAAATGTTGCGGGGTATTGCCCAGTCTCAAAATCAATTTAATCAGAAAGGTGGATTAAACGGTAAATTACTAGAAGTTATCATTGCCAACGATGCTAATGAGCAGGAGCAAGCCAAACAAATAGCCCAGGAATTAGTCAAAGATAAATCCATAATGGGAGTAATTGGACATAACTCCGGTGAAGCAACTAACGCGGCACTAGCTGAATACAAATTAGCTAATTTAGCCATCATCTCTCCCACCAGTACCAGTATATCTTTGCAGGGTGATAATTTCTTTAGGACAGTACCTTCTGATCATCCTGCTGGAAAAAAGTTAGCTGAGTATGCTTCGCAAACCCTGAAATTAAAAAAAGTAGTAATTTTCGCCAATCCTGAAAGTACTTATAGTGACAGTATGCGGGAAGTATTTACAAAATACTTTGAAAAACTAGGAGGTGAAGTAGTTCACCCGCCACTGATTAATTTGGCAGATCCCAAACTAGATGTTGACAAAGAAGTACCAAAAAGTGTGTGGAGATATCAAGCAGAGGGGGCGGCATTATTTCCTGACACCCAACATACTGATGTGGCGCTCAAAGTTATCAAATACAATGGAGATTTAATAGCTCGTCCCCAAAATACACAGAAAAAAGGACTAAAGTTGTTGGGTGGAAATAGTCTCTATAACAATGACACTTTGATTCTAGGGGGAAAAGCTGCTGAAGGGTTAATTCTAGCTGTGCCCTGGTTTAAAAATAGTCCACAATCAAAAAACTTTTCCCAAGCCGCAGCGCAGCAATGGGGAGGAGAAGTTAGCTGGCGCACTGCCACTAGCTATGATGCTACTCAAGCTTTGATTAAAGCTTTGTCTATCAATCCCACTCGTGCCACGGTTTTACAACAACTGAAAGAGGTTAATCTGTCACCACAAGAAACCTCTGGCGAATCACTAAGTTTTGGATCGGGTGAGCGAAAAACTCAACCTATTTTGGTTAAAATTGAAGGGGGTGAATTTAAGTTAGTCGAGTAGCCAAGCTGAAAACAATTTCACCCTCCACAACTAATTATGACTGCAACAACTCAATCTCCCTTTCCACCTTTAACCCACCTAAAAATCTCCTTCTTACTCAAAAACCTCTGCGTACCTCTGCGTTAACCTCTGCGCTCTCTGCGTTAAAAAAAGATAATATCCCCACACCCATAAACTCCATATCACAACCCAATCTCCATTTCCACCTTTAACCCACCTAAAAATCCCCTATCCTCAGTAATATGAGGAAACTTCAACTGAGAATCCGGAACCCCCCTTTCCAATTGTCGCTGACGAAGAATCGCAAAACTACCAGGCGCAAGAATCCGCAGGTGTGGTGCTGGTATAGTATCTTTGCGACTAATTTGATAGTGAGTATTAGCTTCCTTTAACTTATCATCAAAACTGGCGAGAAAAGCTTGAGAATTCTCCAAAGCTTGCCCTGCAACTAGTTCAATATTCACCAAATAGCGGGCGGGAAAATCATCCTCTGATAAAGTCAGACAAAAATCCTCTAATAGGATATTAAATTCCTGTTGTAAACTCTGCATAACTTGGGTAGCATGAGATTCGGTAGTTTTCTCAGTGGTGGAAGAAATTAATCCGCCCAGTCGATGACGAAAGACAATTAAAGGTGCTTTCTCATAAAATCCCACTACTTCTATCACATCACCAATATCGTAGCGGAAAAAACCTCCATAATTACTCACTAAAATCCGATATCTTTGTCCAGGTTTTACTTCAGTTGCCAGTAAGGTTTTGGGATGTTCGGATTGCCATTCATCTTGAGGGATAAACTCAAAAAATCCTGTTTCAATAGCCAAAACACTGCTATCATTATCCAATTCTGGATACATACTAAAGGTGGCTTCTGCCGATGAAAATACTGCCCCAAATACAGGTATATCGCCAAAATAACTAGGAAAACGTTCAAAATAGAAATCTGAAGTACCACCTCTAGCTGTACCCACAAAAGCTAATTCTGACCAAACTTGTTTGGGTGTTAATCTTCCTTCATTTTTAATAATTTCTCGTAATTCTTTAGCACGGCTAGGATTAGCTACCCACTGAAATTCTAGTTGTTGGCGTAGAGATGTTTCCAATTCTAACCATGGCGCAATAGTACCTTTTTCAATATCTTGAATTAATTCTTCCCCATATTTTTCTAAATAGTTACAAGTACGAAGAATAAGCATGGGGAAATTAGCTATTATACCCCGCAAATTGCGATCGCACAAAGCAAAAAGCAGACAAATATAGTGCCGCGCCAGACTATCGCCTACGAGAAGAGTTTCAAAGGGATTGGAGAAAAGTTGCTCGTAGAGGCGCTTATCCATCCGCATTACCCCAACGCTAGCTGGACCATAATCAATGCCACCACTAGTTTTTCCCCAAATTTGGGCCGAATTAGTCAATAAAACTTTACCAAACTCCTGCCCACGCCGACGTAATGCGTCACTCAGAAAGCCCATACTAACGAGATTAGCATTACGGAGAATATTTTGCGATCGCCTAGTCGCAGGAATTAGTTTCTTTTTACCCGTCGAACCACTAGTTAGGGTAATATAAACTATAGGATCTGGTGTTAATAGATTTGCTTCCCCAGCAGCGCTACGTTCAATATATGGTTCATAGCTACTATAAGGGAGAATGGGGATTCTTTCTTGGAATTCTGCAACAGTTTTAATTTCCCCTAATTTATACTTGCGCCCCACTTCAGTATTTTGATACTCTCGTAATAATGTCAGTAAGAATTTTTCCTGTACAGCGGCGGTATGGCGAGTTTGGCGCAGGAAGTTGGCTTTAATTAGTCGCGTTGCGGCTATCAATAGGGGTAAGAAAAGGTTTTTCATTCATGTCTCATAGAGCGGGCATATTAATTGAACCATATTTAGGGAAATTGCGATCGGATATGCTGCGATCGCAGTCAATTTAAAGTACAAAGGTACTATCGAAGCCTATCTACAGATTGGAGTGCAATGGTATCTAGCAATAATCGGCTGTTTTACACTAAATTATCTAGGATTCATCAATGACAGAGGATTGGGTACTGGAAACGAATCGGAAGTCAAAGTTACAAATTTACTTTCCTGAGCATTATAAGCAAAAATCTTTCCTGTTTCAATGTCATAAAACCAAGCATGAAGAACAAGTTTACCGCTACAGATGCTATCTGTACGCTGTGTTACCGCAACATAGAATTCATTCACCTAAAATCCGATCGAGATACTGCAAAATTAACATACCCACACCCACACTAGCGGCTGATATTAACCAAAAACTATAAACGATCCCACTGGGTTGATCTAGTACCCAACCCCCCAAAGTTGGCCCAATAAAATAGCCAATTGCCCAACATTGAGAGTTAATTGAAAGGTAAACTCCTCTCAATGATTCAGGCGCTAATTCTACAGCAAACGCCGAAGCTGAAGGAGTATAAGATACCATTCCCAGCGATAATAATCCTAATCCCAAAACCGCCCAAATTAAGGCATTATTTGATACTACTCCCGTTACCCAAATCAATACAAATCCTCCTCCCCACAATAAGAGAGATAACATTAAACCGCGCGGACGGCTAAACTTATTAATAAAACGAGCCATGGGTAGTTGACAAAGGACAGCAAATACAATATGCCAGGTAAAAATAGCACTAATAGTTGTGGAAGAGAAGCCTTTATCTATCCCTGCTGATGAAATAAAATTAGTGAAATATAAAGGAATAGTGCTTTGAATTTGAGCCAAATAAGTAGTGAAAAGAATATTCACCAAAACGAATACCATTAAACTGCGATCGCGAAATGCCACGCCCCAACCTTGATGGAATTTTCGCGACTCTTTCTGAAACTGATAAGTTTCAGGAACAGCAAAATAAATAATCACAAAAAACACTACAAAAGAAACACTATCAATCAAAAATAAAGCGCGATAACTCCCAGAATTAGCAATCAACGCCCCAGCTAATACCACACCAATACCCAAACCCAAACTATCTGCCAATCTGGTAATAGCAAAAGCCTCATTCCGCTGTTCATTTGTCGTCAAATCGGCAACGGCTGCTTCTGTTGCAGGCCAATATAACCCAACTCCCAAACCCATTAATAAATTCCCAATCACTAAAGTATGGAAATTATAAGTTAGCGCTAAAACCACATCCGCTACAGCAGAAATTGCCGCTGAAAGTAATAAGGTACGTCGTCGCCCCCAAAACTTAGAATCAGCAAAGGAACCACCTAAAAAGCGACCAAATACCCCTGCAATTGAACCACTACCCAGACTAATTCCTACTGCTGTGGCAGTTAATCCCACTTGATTTACAAAAAAGATTGAAGCATAAAATAGGGTAAATCCTGTACCAATTTGCGATAATAATCGACCAAGAGCGAGAATCCAAACCTGATGATTTAATTGTGGTAGCCACGAGGGTAGTTTGCGATTGAACATGGGGAATGGGGAAGAAAGTTTTAAGTTTTGAGTTTTGAGTTTTGAGTTTTGAGTTTTGAGTTTTGAGTTTTGAGTTTT
>NZ_JAMZMM010000211.1:0-3438 GCF_024178385.1 Limnofasciculus baicalensis BBK-W-15
TCCCTACTCCCTACTCCCTACTCCCTACTCCCTACTCCCTACTCCCCACTCCCTATTCCCTATTCCCTACTCCCTCCACCTCTCATTAACTGGACAAACTGCTGGAATAGATAATCCGCGTCGTGGGGACCGGGACTTGCTTCTGGGTGGTATTGCACGGAGAAGAAGGGCAATGATTTGTGACGCAATCCAGCTACAGTGCGATCGTTGAGGTTGAGGTGGGTGATTTCCATTTCTGAGCCTAATGAATCGGGATCGATCGCAAACCCGTGATTCTGGCTGGTAATCTCAACCTGTTGCTTTAACCCGGCTGGGTGATTTAAGCCTCGGTGACCGAATTTTAGCTTAAAGGTTTTCGCACCCATGGAAAGACCGAGAATTTGGTGTCCCATGCAGATGCCAAATATTGGTTTCTTTTCTCCCAATAAGGCTTTGGTGGTTTCGATTCCTTCTGTGACTGCTGCGGGATCTCCTGGCCCGTTGGAGAGAAAAATTCCGTCTGGGTTGTATTTGAGAATTTCCTCTGGTGAAGTATTTGCTGGAACTACAATAACACGACAGCCGTAGCTAGCTAAACGCCGCAAGATGTTGTGCTTGATGCCAAAATCAATTGCTACAACTGTCAGGCGTTCACCATTTTCTGCCGAGCCTACTGGACCAAACTCCCAATTGCTTTGGGTAGGATCTGACCACTCGTAGGCTTCCTTGGTAGTAACTTCTTTGACTAGATTCAATCCTGCCATACTGGGGGCTGCTTGCACTTGCTTGAGCAATTCGGCTGGATCGAGGATTTCGGTGGAGATTCCGCCGTTCATCGCCCCAGACGAGCGGAGTTTTCTGGTTAATGCTCTAGTATCGATCCCGTAAATGCCTGGGATTTTGTGTTTTTTAAAATAGTCTGGCAAAGAGAGAGTGGAGCGCCAGTTACTTGGCTGCCAAGCGATGTTCCGCGCGATCGCGCCTCGGATTTGAGGATGAGCTGATTCGTCATCCTCTGGGTTGATTCCGGTGTTGCCTAATTCTGGATAGGTGAAGGTGACGAGTTGACCACAGTAGCTGGGATCTGTTGCTACCTCCTGATAACCAGTGATTGCCGTGTTAAACACGACTTCTCCAATGGCAGTCCCAGAGGCTCCGAAAGACCAGCCATGATAAGATGTCCCATCTGCTAGTACGAGTAGAGCAGGTGTAGCGGCTGAAACAGGCATAAGTCGGTGTTAGGTGTTAGGTTTTTGGTTTGAAGAACCCCGCGCATGAATGCGGGGGATTCTGACCCTCATCGCTGAGAATCCACGCTCTCCAACAAATCTCACAATAATAATTGCTTAATTCCCAGAGGCTTCCCAGGCTCAACATACTCCTGTTGATGCTCTCTATCAGAACTAATCTTGATAGATTCCTTGGGCGTAAATTCCGGTATGAAAACCGTACTTTTTATTCAAGAACTAATTCTGTAAGTCCCCGTTGTCTAATAACTACCGCCGCATCTATATCGGGAGCTGCTATGTGACCACAAGCCTCACAAAGAATTTTTTTTCTCTATTTGTCGGACTAATATAACCACAGACAGAACAGTCTTGAGATGTATATTTGGGATTAATTTCCTGAAAAAGATTGCCTAGCTTTGCAGCTATTACTTTAACTTTCTCTTTCAACGATCGCCTTTGACGCATCCCAAATTGCTCTATTTAACCCCTTTTTGCTGTTCGCGCAGCGTGCGCATTGCGCATTTGCCCAACTGATTATACACTACTTAACCATTTATTAACATTAAGTTTTATTACTATTATTTATTGGTCTTGAATATTTGACGGCGACTCAAGTCGCCACCGCCTTATCCCCGTGGAAGACAGCCATTTGCTCTGCGGCTCGTTTTTCGGTCAGGTCTCAGGGAAATTTAGGGACAGACCCAAGCAGTGCGGTGACATTATAGCATTGACGACTCTCTATTTCTTTCACTAAACGCTGACTATTTATTACCCGAAATTTTTACTTTTTTTTAGTAATCTTCTAACTGTCGGCTTAGATACTACGATAACTATGTTCTCTAGACCCCACCCCCCAATCCCTGCCGCCCCCTCTCTGGGTACAGACTTCGGCATCAGCGCTGAGTCGATTGCGCTAGTAGGGTTCCTCAAGGGGGAAGACTGATGAAAGATTGTCCTTCTTGCTCAACTCAGTTGGTACTTCATATTTACAACAAGCGCCTTTATTGGTTTTGCTCTCAATGCAGCCAGGAGACACCCATTCAATTCGAGGCAAAAACTAATAAATGCGAAAAAGTCCCAATCTGTCAACCTTCTCAAAGATCTCCGATCTGAAGCAATCTTGAGCAGAGCCGAGCAATAGGCACGCGCCCATTTCTACTCCAAACGAGCGAAACGGAGTTATAGGTTAGGATATTTCCAGAGAATAGAGTGCTTTTGGTCAATCAGTCTTCTCAGCCGCAATCTGCTTGCTGCACGCGATGGGCTAGGGGATAGCTCTCCCTAATGCGATCGCAAAATGCGATCGTTAGGGAACTGTACCATATTCAGAAGCATAAATCATAAATAAAAATTTTCTAAACTCCTGAACTCCTAAACTCCTAAATCACTTTGAATCCCTATCAATTTTCAGCTAGGATAAAGCCATGAGAAAATTAGTGTTAATTATTGAAGATGATGAGATGATCCGTTCATCTATCTTCGAGCTACTGGAATTAGAAGATTTTAATGTTGTCAGTGCTGGTGACGGGATGGCTGGCTTAAGTTTAGCCCACGAAGTCAAGCCAGATGTAATTCTTTGCGATATGTATATACCAGAAATCAATGGCTGTGGAGTACTTGAAGAATTACGCAAGATTTGGAACCCTGAACAAATGCCTTTTATTTTATTCACCTCTGACTACGATTCCAAGATTCGTAATCGTGCTTTTCAACTGGGGGCGAACGATCTACTACTGAAACCATTGGACATTGATGACATATTGAATGCTGTGTACAAGGCGACAGGAATTAATAAGAAATCAGCGCCACTGTAAAATATTCCGAATATATCCCCATTTGCCACCAATCTTGACAAGTGCTAATCCTTGGGTGAATGATTTTGCTTGTTCAAATTCTGGGGGAATTATTGTTTTTCCTGTTTTATCTGTATAGCCCCATTTATCATCAATTTTGACGGCGGCTAATCCTTCTTTAAAGGGTGCAACTACATCAAATTTTAATTCAATAATTAGTACTCCGGTAGAGTTACTGTAACCCCATTTATTCCCATTTTTTACCGCAGCTAGATTTTCAGAGAAAGAAGTAGCTGTATCAAAATTTGGGATAATAACTAGTTTGCCAGTTTTGTCAATATAGCCAGATTTTAGCGTCGGAGTACCAATACTATCAGAATTAGTAGTAACAGGATTAGTGGGAGAATTGGTAGTAATAGGATTAGTGGGAGAATTGG
>NZ_JAMZMM010000211.1:3538-10711 GCF_024178385.1 Limnofasciculus baicalensis BBK-W-15
ACAGGATTAGTGGGAGAATTGGTAGTAATAGGATTAGTGGGAGAATTGGTAGTAATAGGATTAGTGGGAGAATTGGTAGTACCAGGATTAGTGGGAGAATTGGTAGTACCAGAATTAGTGGGAGAATTGGTAGTACCAGGATTAATTGGATAACTTATCGCCACTCTTGCTAATCCTTGAGAAAAAGAATCTGCCTCATTAAACTGAGCCGGGATTACTAATATTCCAGTCGGATCTACATAACCCCACTTACCCCCTACCTTGACAGTTGCTAACCCTTCACTAAAAGAATTAGCAGCTTCAAATTGTGGCGGAATTACTAATTTGCCTGTCTTGTCAAGATAGCCATATTTGCTAGCAATTCTTACCAACGCTAATCCTTCCGAAAAAAACTCAGCCTCATCAAATTGCAACCGACTGATAAGCCGCCCAGTTTTATCGATATAGCCCCATTTATAACCCATTTTCACTCGCGCCCGCTCTTCCTTAAAAGAATCAGCCCAATCAAATTGGGGCTGACTTATCGATTTTCCTGATAAATCTATATAGTTATATTTGCCACCAACTCGGCGATGGGTAAAGCCACGAGATTTAATCGCTGATGGATTAAAAGGAACTGATTTAGCGTAGGCATTAGAGCGCAAAACTTTGCCCAGGGCATCATTATCTTCTCGCAATCCTTCATAGAAGAATAAAACTTCCCCATTAATACCGCGATCGCGATTATACTGAATTGACTGCAATAATAGTTCCGGAGTAATCCTGTAGGAGCTAACTTTAATCAAAATACCAGGAATAACAGAGGGTAGTTGTTGAGGTGTAAATTGCTCATTAACTAATCTATCTACAAGCTGTTTATATCCAGCAAAATCGCGGCGATATAGCTGAGGATGGATGAGATCGAGCAATCCGCGATCGCTCCAACTTTGACTATCCTGAAGGTATTCTTGAAGTCCCCAAGGATAAGGGCTGGGCGCAAGAGAAATAACCAAATTAGGATTAATTTTAATAATTTCCTGATAGAAATTAGTTAAAAAATCGTTAAGCAAATCAGCACGCCATTGGAGCCATTGAGAGTCTTTGGGGTTAGTGGGTGGATTTTGATTAAATTGCTGAAAATACCGAGCAACAGTTTTGGCATCGTAGCCTCCTTCTGAAGGGAGTGCGGGAAATCTATCATCTCCCTGAATGCCAGCAATATCGTAATTTTGAATAACTTCTAACATCAAACTGAGGAGAAATGTTTGGACTTCAGGATCGAAAGCATTCATCCAGTCAAAATTATTCTTTTTAAGTAAATTTCCGGTAATATCGCGTCCCGCCCAATCTGGTTTTTTAGTAATTAAACGTCCCCCATTCTGGTTAAATGAACTAGAAAATCCGTATTCAAACCAAGGAATTACTGCTAATCCTACCCGTTTAGCTTCAGTAACTATTTCTCCGAGGGGATCTCTACCCACAAAGCGGGAATCTATTTCCAATCCAAAGTTTTCTCGCATAATGCGACTGGGATAAAAAGTCGCACCATTATTCCAAACAACGGGAAAAATGACGTTGAATCCGCTTTGGGCGAGAAAGTTCATTGCCTCAATAATCTTTTGTTTTGAATTGAAGACTTGGCTATTAGTTGTAGTTAGCCAAACACCACGGATTTCTGAAATGTTGGGAGTAGATGTATTTAATTCTATACCGCTTTTTTCGCTTCCAGTTTGATAGCTTCTGACTAAGGCTATTCCTTCAGAAAAAGGATTGGCTTCGTCATGTTGGGGTGGCACTATTATTTTTCCGGTTTTGTCAATATAACCCCATTTATCGCCAATTTTTACTCTGGCTGTTTCTTCGGCAAAGGAATCGGCTTCCTCGAATTGGGGTGCAACTACGAATAAATTTAGGGCGACAATATAGTCTAGGGGCACTCCGGGAAGGTTTAAGGCGCGACAAAGTAGGGCGGCGATTTCGCCTCTGGTAGCATTTTCATTAGGATTGAGTTGTCGGATATTGGGATAGTTAATAACTAGATATTTGGCGGTTGCGGTTGCGATTGCTTTTACTGCATATTTGGGAATGGCAGCTACATCGTCAAAATATTGAGGAAGGATTTCTGTTGGTGTAGCATTGAGATCGTACTGCAATCCACTGACTAAAGCAACTAAGGATTGTACTCTGGGAATGGGTTGATTTAGTTTAAATGTGCCATCGGGATAACCTGAGAAAAAACCTGCACGGGTAACAAATTTAATTGCTAAATTTGCCCAGTGATTGGCAGGTACATCTTTGAAGGTAACTGGACTTTTGATTGGTGCGGCGTTGGGAAAAGCTTTGTTTAATAATACAGCAAATTCAGCACGGGTGACGGGGTTATTTGGTTTAAAGGTATTATCGGGGTAGCCTCCGACAATTTTACGGTTAAATAGCTGGCGAATAGAGTCTTTCGCCCAATGGTTTTCGATGTCTGGTAGAATTCCTAGATTGGACATTTTCTGGAAAGGGGGGAGTGGGGTGAAAAGAGCGATTATAATCTGATTAAACCATAAAGCCTCTTTTTGCTCAAAAAACTGGTATTTTTTTAGAAAGAGTTGGGTTAAACTGGCAACTTGCAGCATTCGCGATAATCCGGCAGTGGTTCAAACCACTGCCTAATAGCTGAAGTCAGTTAAAACTGACTGGGATGGTAATTTCAGTCCATTTTAATGGACTTGAGTATGGTTGTTTTTTACAGATTTTACTGGAATTATAGCGATTTTTACACTGATTTGAGAGATAATTTTGATTCGTTATATTTCTGCGATCGCACAAACTACAATTATTGCAATTAACCTCCGTAATTTACTGTCCGGAGGTGACAACCAATATAACCGATAATCATCTTTTCGGGTTCCTGTGAAAAAAAATAAATCCGCCAACCAAAAGATAACTTGATGTGCCAACTGAAGGTTCGCTGATTACCATCTGGACAAATAAAGGTTCGTTCTTGCCTATACTTAGGATTTTGTAAGGTGATTGGTTGGCTAGTGGTTTACGGGCTGCTTCAACTGTCCGTTTGTCTCGATTGGATTGTTTAGAAAAGTCTTTATTGCTGAGTAACATTGGGGAGGTTTCTTCAGCGGATGGTGGAGAATTGAAACGAGTATGGGATCTGTATATTAAACCTCAATTCTGAGAGGAGATGACAATAGAGGACAACTAGTGAGGATGTAGGGATGGCGATAGTCGCGTTTTCCCAAATTTGATAAGTTGTAGGGTAGGTTTTGCGATCGCCTAAGTTAATATAGAGATGAGATGCGGTAAAAGAAAAAAATGAAATTATATTGATGGGGTAAAATATGGTAAGTGTAAACCTCAATATGGTATCGGATAGCTTGACAAAACTGATTACTCAGATTCAAGATCGGGGAGAACGAGTTGTTATTGAGGAACAAGGCAAGGCGGTAGCGGCTATTATTACATATACCGATTTAAAGCGGCTGGAAGCTATAGAAGCAGCTCTCCTGAAAAAGGTAGAATTAGAAGAATATGAATGGTTGCGATCGCTAATCAGGAATCCAGCATTTCAATTTTTGAATCACCCAGAAGAAGATATCTACACTCTAGATGATGGGAAACCATTTCACGATCCAGAATGGGCAAAATCTGTCATCAACAATCCCAGCTTTGGTTTCATAACTGATCCTGAAGAAGATATCTACACTATTAGTGATGGTAAGCCATTCCATGACCAAGGGTAAAATTTTTCTGGCACCTTTTCCTTACGATGATCTGTCAGCTACAAAATTGCGTCCAGTAGCCTGTTTAACTAATCCAGTAGGAGCGCGTCGTCAGGTGATTGTGGCTTACATTACTAGTCGTATTCCTACTAACTTGCTGGAGACAGATATCTTGTTAGATACTACTCATCCCGATTTTGCTGCTACAGGATTACGACAGCCTTCAACTCTCAGGTTACATCAATTGGCTACAGTTTCTACAATTGTAATTCAGCGATAGTTAGGGGAGTTATCGTCAGACACACAAGCTGAAATTGCCCAAAAGTTATGTGAGATGTTAAGGAAATGAGTATGGGATATGTATATTAAACCTCAATTCTGATTCACCAATAATTATCGGAGTTTTCGTCATGGTAATAACACCAGAAAATACAAGAAATATAGAAAAGGCAGTATCAGATTTCTGAAAACAGCAATAAAAATACTGAGTCCGATTATTACGTTTGTTGTTTTACTCTATAGATATTGGGGTGACTTGTCCAAAATGATAAGGCAGCTTTTGTAGAATAATTAAAAATTTTACCTCTACATTTTACCTCTACAAACCAAGATACCCGACTTCTGGAAGCAGTCGGGTATCTAAAATTCGGGTATTTAAACCGATATCAAACCTTAGCCTCTTCCTTCACCAACTTATCCCAACCCAAATCCTTCAAACTACTATTACGACGCAAGGGGCGAGTAGCCAATTCCAAAATATCACGCGCATTAGTAAACCCGTGAATTTGAGCAAAAGTAAACTCAACGGACCACTTAGTATTAATCCCCCGCGCTTCTAACGGATTCGCATGTGCCATACCCGTAATTACCAAATCCGGTTTCAACTCATAAATCCGCTGAATTTGATTGTAATTATCCGGTTTTTCGATAATTCTGGGATTCGGTACACCCATTTCTTGGCAAGTCTTCTCTAACAATGATAATTCCGCTGCTTGATAGCGTTTATCCATATAAGGAATACCAATTTCTGGACAACTCATCCCGCAACGAATCAAGAAACGGGCTAAAGAAATTTCCAGTAAGTTATCACCCATAAAGAAGACAGACTTACCGCGAATTAGCTTGATATAGTCTTCCAAACTTGCCCAAATTTGCGCTTCTCTTTCGTCTAAACCTTTGGGTTCAATTCCAAATACTGAACAAATCTTTTCAATCCAAGCGCGAGTACCATCTGGACCAATGGGGAATGGTGAGCCAATTAATTTGCACTTGCGGCGGCGCATTAAAGTAGTAGCAGTACGAGACAAGAAAGGATTGACACCAGACACATAATACCCTTCTTCTAATACTGGTAATTCAGTATAGCGTTTCGCAGGCAACCAACCGGAAACTTTTATCCCTTGTTTCTTCAATTCCAGAGTTAAATTAGTCACAACTGGATCTGGCATTGAGCCGAATAATACTAAAGGTGGATGATCCACATATTCTGACTCTTCCGCCGCTACATCTTCTTTCTTCCGTCCGAAATTAAGGAGTTTAGAAATAGCATTTCTTTCTTCTTTTTCCCCTTCCTTAACTGGTGCTTGGCTGGGACATTTGTGAACCATCGCAGCTAAGACAGTATCTTCACCTTGAGTAAAAGCATAGTCTAAACCATTAGCACGAGCAGTTACAATCGGAATACCAATTTCCGCTTCTAATCTGGGTGCTAATCCTTCCAAATCCATCTTAATGATTTCAGTGGTGCAAGTACCAATCCAAACAATTACACTAGGATTGCGATCGCGTTTAATTTGCACGCACAATCTTTTTAGTTCTTCGTAATCATTAAGTTGGGCGGAAATATCCCCTTCTTCCAACTCCGCCATCGCATAGCGGGGTTCGGCAAAAATCATCACTCCCATGGCATTTTGCAGGAAGTAACCGCAGGTTTTTGTCCCGATGACGAGGAAGAAACTATCTTCAATTTTTTGATATAGCCATGCGACACAGCTAATCGGGCAAAATGTATGGTAATTGCCTGTTTCGCATTCAAATTCTAGGGCTTGGGGTGCTTCAATAGCAGTCATAGTTGTTTGTTGTTAGTTATTTGTTGTTTGTTGTTTGTTGAAATAAGATCTTGCACCAAAACCTCTCCGTACCTCAGCACTATCCTCTCCGTACCTCTGCGTTTCAAAAAAAGCAAATTTTACCGCTTATTTAAAATGGTGCAAGTCTGAGTTTAATATCTTGTACTTTGCTATCTGTTGTTTGCTAATCACCAATAACAAACAACAAATAACAAATAACAAATTACACCATCATCAAGTCCAGTTTTTCTTCCTCTTTTGTTGCTTGGGGTTGCTGGGGATTGAGGTAGAAGTCAGATAGTAAGGAGAACAATTCGCGATCGGGTGAATCATTTGGTACAACACCTTCTGGTTGTGCTAAGATTTGGTCGGCGATATTTAAGTAGTAATCGCAGACGTAATTTAGAGAAGAGTCTGTTTCTGCCATTTCAAATAGGGTTTTGCCTTTGACGCGGGAAACCCGAATGTCTTCAATTAAAGGCAGTATTTCTAATACTGGCATGGGTACTGAATCAATATATTTATCGATTAAGTCACGCTTGGAGGTGCGGTTACCAATTAATCCGGCTAAACGGAGGGGATGGGTACGTGCTTTTTCTCGTACTGATGCGGCAATGCGATTGGCGGCGAATAGGGCATCGAAACCGTTATCGGTGACAATCATGCAGTAGTCGGAATAGTTTAATGGTGCTGCGAATCCGCCGCAAACTACGTCGCCTAATACGTCAAATAGAATTACGTCGTATTCGTCAAAAGCGTTTAATTCTTTGAGCAATTTTACGGTTTCGCCGACTACATAGCCGCCGCAACCTGCACCTGCGGGAGGACCACCTGCTTCGACGCAATCTACGCCACCATATCCTTTATAGATTACATCTTCAGGCCATACGTCTTCGTAGTGATAATCTTTTTCCTGAAGGGTATCGATAATGGTGGGAATCAAAAAGCCAGTCAGAGTAAAGGTACTATCGTGTTTGGGATCGCAGCCAATTTGCAGAACTTTTTTACCACGTCTGGCTAAGGCTACTGAAATATTGCAGCTTGTGGTGGATTTGCCGATACCGCCTTTTCCGTAAACTGAGAGTTTCACGTTTAGTAGTCTCCTATCTTTGGATCAAAACTGGACTTTTTTCTTAATTAGCGATCGCATCCTCCACGACGCTTCGCGTAATCGCTTCTCTCGTCGTGTTGTTTGCATTATTCACTATCTCCACGACAAAAAAAAGGGGGCTTTTTCTTGGCTTGGGGTTTAAATCGATTTTATTTGGTTTATAGGATCGCTTGGCAAGCTTAAAGGATTGCCAGACTCTATCAAGGATTTTTAAGGTTTAATTAAGGTTCTTGTGTTTGATAGCTTCTGACTAAGGCTATTCCTTCAGAAAAAGGATTGGCTTCGTCAT
>NZ_JAMZMM010000212.1 GCF_024178385.1 Limnofasciculus baicalensis BBK-W-15
GACATGGGGGCAATTTTTCTTCTTCCCCCTCTAACCTCTTGCCTCTAACCTCTTGCCTCTTCCTCTAACCTCTTGCCTGTTAAGATTATGGGTTGTGCTGGGGATCTAAAATAGTTAGTGTACATGAGCCGTATGAGAACTTGGAAACGTCTGGGACTTTTTTCCTTACTAGGGTTGTTGTTGAGTTGGGCGATTAGCTGCACGCCTGCGCCCTCTCCCTCTACCAACCCAGAAATTGAGTTCTGGACGATGCAGCTACAGCCCCAGTTTACGACATATTTTAATAAGCTGATCTCTACCTTTGAGGCTGAGAATCCGGGGATGAAGGTGCGGTGGGTTGATGTGCCTTGGTCGGAGATGGAAAGTAAAATTTTAGCAGCGGTGTCTGCTAATACTGCACCAGATGTTGTGAATCTTAATCCTGACTTCGCTTCTCAGCTTGCTTCTCGCAATGCTTGGTTGGATTTAAGCGCCAAAATTCCCCAACCTGTACAGCAGCAATATTTACCCAAGATTTGGCAAGCTAGTACCCTCAATGACAAAAGCTTTGGCCTTCCTTGGTATCTTACGACAAATATCACTATTTATAATCAGGATTTGTTGAAAAAGGCTGGAGTGAGTAAGCCACCTGCGACTTATGCTGAATTAGCACAAGTGGCTCAGGCGGTGAAAGATAAGACGGGTAAATATGCTATTTTTGTCACCTTTGTGCCTGGGGATGCGGGGGATGTGTTGGAATCCTTTGTGCAAATGGGGGTAAAGTTGGTAGATAATGAGGGAAAAGCGGCTTTTAATACGCCCGAAGGGATTGGGGCTTTTCAGTATTGGGTAGATTTATATAAAAAAGGATTATTACCACGGGAAGTCTTGACTCAAGGACACCAAAATGCGATCGCTCTTTATCAGGCTGGGGAGACTGCTTTACTTTCTTCTGGGGCTGAGTTTATTAAGTCGATTGAAACTAATGCACCTACTATTGCTAAGGTTTCGGCAACTGCACCTCAAATTACTGGACAAACTGGGAAGAAGAATGTAGCTGTCATGAATTTGGTGATTCCTCGCGATACGGAGCAGCCAGATAATGCGTTAAAATTTGCTTTGTTTGTGACTAATAGTGCTAATCAATTGGCTTTTGCGAAGGAAGCTAATGTTTTACCTTCAACTGTTGAGTCTGTGAAAAAGTATCAGGCAGAGTTATCTACTAATCCTAATGTTTCTGCTGTGGAGCAAGCGCGGAATATTGGTGCTAGTCAGTTAGCTGATGCTGAGATATTAGTACCAGTTATGAAGGATTTGAATAAGTTACAAAAGGCGATTTACGATAATTTACAGGCGGCAATGTTGGGAGAAAAGACGGTGGATAAGGCGGTGGCTGATGCAGCCCAGGAGTGGAATCAGCGGTAGGGAACACCCCCTAAATCCCCCTTGGTAAGGGGGACTTTGAGACTAGAGTAGGGAACACCCCCTAAATCCCCCTTGGTAAGGGGGACTTTGAGACTAGAGTAGGGAACACCCCCTAAATCCCCCTTGGTAAGGGGGACTTTGAGATTACAGTAGGGTGCGTTATGCGAAAGCTAACGCACCAAGATCCCTCTCCTGACACAGTTTTTTAACGCAAAGGTGCGCAAAGGGGTTCGCAAAGGTACGCAAAGAAGAGAAAATTACAGGGCTGGCTCTTTCGGGTTAATGGTGAAAAATGTTCATTGCTCTTACAAACATTGAGAATGGTGCGTTAGGCACGGGAATTTAATTATGGGTTGAAATCCTGAATTTATCGCCCGTGCCTAACACACCCTACAGTTAAATAAGATTTTGTTATCATCATAAAGACGGGAGAGCCGTAGTTCAATTTCTTTTTAATAACAATACTTACCATCATTTGCCTTAGAATGTTCTTGCCCCTTACGCATAGCACCGATAAGGGTGGAAATGTATACACAGCGTTTGGTTTTACCACCATTCTTACTAGATAAAGTCAATCGTCCAAATGGTGGTTTTGTATTACCTTTATAATCAAATTCTACTTGTCGTACACCATTCGATAGCTTCCTGGTTGTCTCTTGATCAATGCGAATATTGGAGTTAAAGTTATACCAAATGGCTGCTGCTGGTACAAGGGTTTCAGGGTGAACAGCCCACTGAGTTACTCCATTTTCTTCTCTAAAACTAGCTTGCCAAGTAATTTTATCTTTTGTCGCATTACTTTTAGCTTCCTGCATCGCTCTATAAACTTGATCTTGGGCTGTATTGAGGCGCTGACGATCGATAAAACTCAGCCAACTAGGGGCGATAATTGTACTGAGTATTCCCACTATTGCTACAATAATTATTATTTCGATTAGGGTATATCCAGCGGTTGAGGGATATGGTATTTTGTGATTATGTTTGCTATGGGAAGTCATGGAATTCACCCTGGTGAAATCAGTGGGTTATTGTGGCTGATTTCTTCTGATTTAAGGTGATTTTTGGAAGTAAAAACAGGGTAAAAATGCGGAATATTAAAAAAACCCTGAATTTTAAAATTCAGGGTTTTTACGGTGATCTAGCGGTTTTGATTTGGATGTGATATAGTAACTAAATATACACGCTTTATTCTTCTTTGCTATTAAGGGCAGTTGCTTCCTTGTTTTGTTTGAAGTGAACCCAGGATAGTTTGTACTACCACACATCGTTTTGTACCACTAATTGGTTGTGGTGGATTGCTATTTGATTGGGGCACAGCAACAACAATCCCTAATTCAGCTTCGGCGTTTTCTCGAAGATTTCCTTGATAATCAAAAGTAATTTTTTTGGTGGGATTTGTTGGTGTTGTAGCTGTGGAGTAATCTACAGAGCTACCTTTTGTATTTTCACCTGTTAGATTTGTTCCTAGAATAACTTGATTGGATTTTATCTCTAGATTCTGGTTTAAACTCTGCCAGTTAGGAGAAGAAGTACTAGGATAAACTGCTACCTGTGGTAATCCTCCTGTAGGCGTGTAAAAACTCACTGTGTAACTGCTTTTTGTCCGTCTTGCTTCTTGTTGTGCTTTTTGTACGGCACTCAAAACAGCATCATTGAGTTTACTAACCCGCTGTCGGTTTACAAATGCTAACCATCCAGGCCCCACAATCGCACTCAGAATCCCTATAATGATTACCACTACGAGCATTTCGATCAAGGTAAATCCTCCTTCTTTATAGTTAGGATAGGATCGCATTAACAGATTGTGACTTGGTTTTACAGGTGCTTTTCTCAAATATAGCCTGTATGTTTTGTTCATATAATCTGGGATATTCATTTCTCATCTTCTCACTTGTTACCTTTATTTTACACAAAGTATTATTGATTAAATAGAAATCCCTTCCCTTCTATCTGAATAGTTGCTGTTGGGTAAAATGAGTCTTGATCCCCGATGCTAACCTTGGCGATTCGAGCTAATGCGTTACCTCTAATATAAACTCGTGCTGAATTTTTATTTGAATCTATACAGACATAAAATCCCTTGGGTGTGGCAGTATTTGGCACCATTTCTTCCTTATTGCCATTGACATTGCAATTTATCGCTGCTTTTGTATTAGTTAAATTATGGGCTGTGTTGTCTATATAATCTACCAATACTCTATTGCCAAAGTTGATATCATTATATGGAGTGGTACTCTTTGTCCATCTGTTCATTTTTTGTTTTAGATTTCCCGATCCTTTCAGGCTAAAGAGACTAAAACCTGCATCGTTATTGATAATATAATTAGGTTGACCACCTACAAGTGGCGTAGTTGGATTGATGACTCCATCACTAATTTCAAACCGAGCCAGCCGAGCTTGATTTGACCAAGTATTATTGGGGTTATTTCCCGATATTAGGTAGTAGCCAACGAGAGAGTAAACATAGGCATCATCGCAATTAGCCGCAGATGGACAGTTGGGTGTAGGGTTGCCAATTGGGATAACATCTGATCTTATCTCTCGCTTCCAAAAAACCAGAACAGGTGTGCAAGTATCGCTACCACTATTACTACAACCTGTCACTCCAGCGATTTGATCAGATGGTAATTGAGCGAGGAGGTTGACATAGGGAGTCGGTGGATTGGTGGTACCATCAGTTCCGCCATTTAAGCTGATATTATCGTAGATAAAGACTGCCTGCTGTAAGTCTTGTGCAATGTAGTTAAGGGCTGCTTTGATTTCTTGCTCTGATTGAGCCTTTGCTTGTTCTTTGCGATCGCTATTTAGTATATCGACCATGAAACCGAGTAAGGGCGTGATAATTAGAGCAGCAATAATCATCGCTACCAATAGTTCAATTAGAGTAAATCCGCCTGTTAAACACTCCTTTCTGGATTGTTTAAGGTGATTGATTAAACGTGATTTCCGGAATTTCAGTGATCCCATAATCTAGTTTCACCCTTAGTTTACAAAATATTTAGCGGCAATTAGATGTGGTAGGAAGAGTTCTAGTAGATCTTAGGCGATCGCACCAGTTAGAATAGGACCCATTAAAGTTTCCCGTGGGAGCAATATCTGTAGTCATTTCTACTAGTGGGGCTTTGCGATCGCCTAATGTACCAGAAGAAGCTGATTGCGTGACGTTGGCGGTTGGGGTATTTTTCTTGAAATCAGTGGAATCGCTAAAACCATTTGCTCTGTAAACCCTCACTCCTAAACGGTAACCTCGAGCCGGATCGTTAGCAATTGCACCTGTGGCAAGTGTAGCAGAGCGGAATCCTTGAACAACTAAATCGCTAGCACTATCCACTTGACAACCTCCTGTCTCATCCAGATTAATGCAGTAGACAGTAGCTGGTGTGGGACAGTAATCACTGCTGGTAGTACAGGTTAAACTGCCGCTAGTGGGAGGGGGCGCATCATTAAGAAGAATAGAACTTCCTTGAGTTAGAGTAGGAGCAGTACCCACAATCGAGGTAGGAGCGTCAATTGCTCCAGAGCGAATACCATCAATGTAAGTTTTCGCAGCTTCCGTTGCTCTTTCCACCCGTCTGGCTTGAACCCGCACTCCCACAGCGAGGACGATTACGGGGGCTATTCCTATTAATAATATTGACACGACAATAATCGCCACCAATGATTCAATTATTGTGAACCCGGATTGACTAGATGAGAGTGATTTATTTTGCTGTTTTTGGGGTATCATAATCATTTCAACTCAGGTTTTCTCAACTGTTGTAATCACTCAGATTTTTGCAATCACTAGTTGGTTTATTGCTATTACTGTTATTAGATGCGTAGGTATCGTACTTTCCTGTCTTTTCTGTATTGGTTTTAGCTGCGGCACATAACATAGCTTGCACCCAATCATCATCCCGACTCAATTCCCTGTAAAACTCATTGGGATCTCCTGCGGCTGGTGTTGTGACTTGTAGGGAAAACAAATCCGGTAACTGAGGGAGTAGCCCTACATCGTAGCCCCACTGACGGGCAGGTGCGCCAGCGGAAGGGGTGAAGCCACCACTTGCAGTAGTTCGGTATGGTTGGTTTGGGTAGTTAAATATGCTGCCAGTAGTTGCCAAAATCGGCGTATAGGGGGCTGTAGCATAAGCACTCCGTTTGAACTGAATAAAGGAACCGCTCATGCGAGTAATCGTACCAGCCCCAGCACCAACACCACTCCAGTTTTCCAGGAAAATCGGCAAGTTTGGCATACCACCATTTACTTCAATCCCAGGTGCGCCAAGGAAACCTGTGTCACGGGTAGGATTATCACCACTCGCCATGACTAGATTGAAGGTTGTTGTTGCGGTAGGTTTCTGCATCCAGCGTTGGCTATTGGCATCGCTGTTAGGACCAGTTAGGATGTTGTTAGTGGGAGAGGTGATAGTTGTACCTGCTGTTGGAACGCCAGTTAAAGTTTGAATTTGGAGTACTGGGACTAATAGGGGCTGCTGAGTTGTGCCGATTCCTGGTGCTGTTACTGCTAGTGCTTGCAGGTAGGATAGTGGATTGGTATTTCCATAGTTAACACCTCCTGTGGGAGTTGCTGGAGTACTGGTTGTTCTAAACCAAAGAGCATTATTTACTGATCTGGGCACAGCTCCACCATAAGGGAATAGTGCTACATTTCCAGCAGCATTAATACCTATAGGAGTTGGTCTATTACTAGCATCTAGAATTAGTTGATTTGCTGCATTACGAAGGAACGCAACACGACGAGGATAGCGTTGATCTGCTGGGTTAAGAGCCAATGATACAGTAGTACCTGATAATAGTTGAGCAGCAGTTGGTAGTGGCATCTGTATTAGTACTTGCGCTGCTGTCAAGGCTTGGTTCGCTGCTATGCCAACCACCCAATTCTGCGGTCCACACTGCGAAACCAAAGGTTGCCGGCAGATTTCCATCACATATTCAGGAAAATTTGCCCGCCGCTGAATTGGAGTCACGAAGTTATTGACATAGGAGCTACCCTGATTATTTGCTGCAACTATGTTAAAGTCCTTGGGATAACGATCAGTAGGATCGAACCAGTCAGCGCTGGTAAGGTAATTATTGTCAAAAAAGCCATTAAACCGCCGTGCTGCGGTGATTGTTACCTGATTCTCAGGAACATTAGCATCAGTTTGATTACCGTTACCATTAAGGTCTAAATTAAATACCTGTTCAATGGTATCAAGCTGGTCGCCATCCCCATTGAGATCTCTAACAAGTGCAACTTCGCCTTGGATTATGTCAGCAGCAGGAGTTGCACCGTTACCATTAAAGTCATAACCGTTAAGAAGCAGATTATTACTCAAATTCTCCACATTCTTTCTCAAATCATAATCTCCCTCATTGCGGAAACCGAAGCGGAAATTATCAGAAAGTAGAGTCACAGCATCTGCCAGTACAGTCCCAGGTCTCCATAAGTCACCTGTCGTGCAGTTAGGCAAACCGGGCTGATTATTACGACAAGCAAAGTTTGGTTCGCGGCCGGCCACTGTGCGGCTAGTGTAGAAAAAGGCATTATCCCAGGTTGGATTTCCTGCCAAGGTTTGCCCAGTGCCAAATTCTTCTAAGATTGTGCCATCGGGATTCTGATGGAGGTTAAATCCAGGATTGCCAGCAGTCACAGTATCTGCTTGGACATAGACAGGCAAGTTAGTGGCTAAAATTAAACCCTTTTCTTCCTGTTTGTAAGTATTAGTAGCGCCACGAGACAATCTGCTGCCGTTTCTCAGCATAATCGCACTAGGACGACGGGTTGGATCGAGGATAAAATCTACTGGGCTGTTGATCTTCCTAGTTTGAGTCCGCTGATCTGCAACCGCTGCGGTTAGAGGTGCAGCAGTGGGAGGTGGGCTATCTCCTGGTGCGCTCAGATCCAGTAGGGCATCGTCGCGAGTAGCGTAGATAATGCCACTGTCTGGTAATAGATACTCTGATCCGGGTACTGGGGATGTCCCGGTAACTCCTCCTGCGGGGTTTTGTCGCAAATTATTCAGATTGATTACAGTCGCCCGAATTTCCAATGGCTGACGTTGTTCTAGTTGCAAGTCATAGTCAGCGGGAGTAGCTGGAGCTGGGTTAGCCAAAAATGTTGCTGGGGCTTCTGTTTCAATACCTTTAACTTGTCGGGCATCCAGAAAAGTTGTTTCGTAGATTGTCCCGTGAGGAATCACAGTATTACTCGGTACTAGAGTCCCGGCGGCAATTTGTAGACCACAAAGGGCAGTATCAATCGCTGATTGATGAGCTAAGGTTAGCGGTTTGGCTGCGGCTATCTGAGTGAGAGCAGCCCGCAGTGCTTCATTGACAAATCGTCCATCTGGGTAGATGAGGTTGGCTTGGTAGTTCAGCTTTGCCGGCCAGTTTGCACCTGGGACACTAGGTGCTTGAGGGGCTGGTGTATTAAACACCCCAGCAGCAGTTCGAGTAATTCCGGCAATACTACTAGGATTTTCAGCGGGTATTCCGTAGGTGATGCCGTTGTTAGAAAGACCATTCCCCGCCGCCGCAACACCCAGTTCAGTCGTGGGTTGCCAAGGTGTTGCCGCACCATTAGGTAGGGTAGTCACATTCCGAGCTGTCACGCTGGTGCTGGGGTTATAGTAACTACTAATACAGGCGATGGGTCGTTGATCCGCTTGTCCTGCTGTAGGATAAGTGCTACCTGGAGGGTTGGGGTAGTTGCTGGTTCTGTAGTGGTAAACTGCCGTAGCCCGCATCACTAAATCCCCACGTCTGTCAGTGTTCGCAGCAGGAATAGCGTCTGGGGGAAGATCTGGAATGCCATCGTTATCGGTATCTTCCCACATAGGCATAGAATCAGGGAAAACCACAACAAACCCAGGATCTGCCTCATTTTCCAGCGTTGAGAAATCATCAGCAATAGGAGGATTTCGTCTTGGTAAGAAATAGTTTGCTGAAGTTGGATCGTAAATACCAGCCCCTGTAATTACCCGCAACCCCCCAATCCCATCAAGGGATTGAATGGGCACATCGGCTGCTTTCCTCTCCCAGAAACCGTCCCGACTAGTGTCACCCAACTCTGAGAGGGGAATAACCTGAGTCATGCGGGTACGGAAGGGGCTTTTATTTATTCCATCCCAGCCTGTCGTTTGAGTATTTTTCCCGTCAACAAATTGAGGAATTTTATCGTAGAAATTGACAAATTTCTTTGAATCGGGGTCCCACCACTTGGCTGGTAACCCGTTTCCGACAATAATGCGATCGCCCAGTTTCTCTTCATTAGCACCTCTTTTATCTGGATCTGTTGCTGGTGGCTGATCTTTCCTAAGTGTCAGACTATTATTAGAGACTCCAGTAGCCAGGTCATTAGGATATATCCAGGCATCTAGCCCAGCTCTCATCTGATTTGTCCCAGAATCTGCTGGAGTCGTTGCACTGTTTAATGGATCTGCATTAGCAGTAGGAACTTCAGCAAATGGCACTTTGCGCGTCCGTTCTTTGTAGTAATCTTCCAGTGCTTTTGACAGACTAACGCCTGTTCTAGTCACTCTTTCTGTGACTTCTGGTGGCGGGTTGACGGATCTTTGTACTAAATCGCTAATTCTTTGGGCATAAGCTTGGCTATTATAGCTTGTTTGAATACCGTTGTTTGTCACAGTTGCCTTGGTAGGTTCTAACGCAGGATGGGCAGGCTCTGCTCCCGATTTGAACAAATCAACTGTAACCGAACCTAAAGTTCTATTTGTATCGATGCCGCCAACCACCACATTGCCGCCAACAACTACCTTACCGTTTTCTTCACTATAGAAACAAGAATTAATACTACTAACCTGCAATAGCTGAACCGGAACATTAGTAGCTGCTTGACCAATTACCAAGTTACTATTCGTTACGATCCGCCCGTTTAGCTTAATCCCAGCACCAGGTGTAATCTCAAGGTCATCTTCGTATACAACCGCATTATTAGTTAGGGGAACCCTAGACTGATCTTGCTGATACTCTAGAGCAGCAAAACCTTGTTGTCCCTTGTAAGTTTCATAGTTTCCAACTGGAAGATTTTCAGTAATTGGTACTGTAACCGAAAATACAAAGAAGCTTTTTTTCAGATTCCCATCTGTGGTTTTGTACCAACCTGAATTTCCTACTAAGATAGCGGCTGTTCCTGATCCACAAGGATTCCCCGCCGTAGCATTATCCATCGGCGGGGTTCTGGCTTCTAAAGGACTTCTGGATCTCTGAGCGTTTCGGGTAGGATTGCGGAAGTAGAGACCGTAGAGATTATAGCTATCAAATTTTCCGTTGTTATCTGTATCGACAGGAAATCGCCAAGCTGTATCTAGTGCTTCTAAATTGTCTAATTCTGTAGTGAGTGCCCTTTGTATACCACCTTGCCCATTGAACTCAGAAACCAGCCTCAGAGGTGTTTCATCTCCCAGAGTATAAGCTGACAGGTTGATAGTCATCGCCTGGTACAATGATTGATCTGTGGGTGTACCTCTAGGCAATGTTGGATCTGCAAGCAAAGCATTTATTTTTGCTTGCGCCCGATTGATTGCTGGGGATGCTGCTGCCATCACTCGCTCATTTACCCTGACATTAGCAGCATTCTTCGCCCTATCAAACGACCGAAACACGATCGCAGTCGTCAACAATACGACCACCAATATTACCATCGTCACCGTCGGCAAAACGAACCCAGATCGCGAAAAGTTCCCGCGACGACCGATAATCATGAAGCTACGCAATAGCCAATTCATCACCTTTTTGGTGATATTTCTAGATAGCTTCAACATCTGACGGTAGAGACTCTGAATGGCTTGGACTAGCTTTTTAGCGATTGACATGGCAATGTTCCTGTCAAACTGTAAATTATTATAAGAATCAGACTGATGACCAATGCTTGAGGGATTTCAAGCGAAGACTTTATTAAAAACATCCGGAGGAATACAATACCCCATAGTAGATGAAGACACATGAATCTCAGTAAAGTTCCCTCTGATGAGAGATATTTTGCCATAGATCCCCAAACGTAGAACAGGTGTCCCGCCTCTTGTCCCGCCTCTTGGCGTTTCCCCATCTCCGCTCAACTAAGCGACACACACCACAGGAATCACAGCCAATACTCTGCTGACTCTAGCGATCTTTACCCGATGACATAAAGTAAGGATATTAAGCAGCCTTTTCTCAATGTCGCCAATTAACTCTGTAAATGGCAGACACTTGAAAACAGCTCTGCCCCTAGCATACCCACTTTCCCCAGAAAAGCGATCGCCCCTGACGTAAATAATATGGAGAAGGG
>NZ_JAMZMM010000213.1:0-2645 GCF_024178385.1 Limnofasciculus baicalensis BBK-W-15
CAAAGGGGGGAGAAAGAATACAACCTGCATTTCTTCCAAATCGGGATGCTCCCGGTTTATTTATCTAGATCTGCGACTTCTAGGATAAGTCGTAAATACGATCCCTACTGCAATCTGCTAATTGCTTCCTGAATTTTTTCATAAAATGCCGTATTTCCACGCTCAGAACAAAGTGTAGCAGCTTTTTGTAAATCTGCTATGGCTCCAGGATTATCTCCTAATCGAGAACGAGCAATTCCTCTGCCGTAATAACCATGCTCATCGGGAGCATCTATATCTCCTGATTCGACTGCCATGGATTGATTGTAATCTTCAAATCCTCCCTCTTCGTCTCCTAAATCGTACCGAATATTGCCTCTGTTGTAGTAAGCGGCGATAAAGTTAGGATTGAGTTCTAATGTTTTAGTAAAATCTTCAATAGCTTCATTGTTATTGCCTTGTAGATACTGAAGTACTCCTCGGTTGTAGTAGTAATTGTCAATAGGATTTAGACAAATCGCTTCGGTAAAATCTTCAATTGCTCCTGGATTATCGCCAAGGTAACAGCGGATACTACCCCTTACGTTGTAAGCTTCAGAAAAGTTAGAATCAAGGTGCAAGGCGCGATCGCAATCCTTAATCGCTCCTTGGTAATCGCCTAGAGCCATACGAGCTGCTCCTCGGTTGCCGTAAACTAAGGCATATCTGGGATTAATACTTAATGCCAGATTATAAACGACATAATTTATAGGATAAATGTAATTACGCAAAGCTAACGCACCAGCCACATTATTAGTAGCATTGCTGCGTAAACCCTAATAGAATCAAAACAGTTGACTAGGCAACCTGAGTAATAGCCCATTAGTCTTCACCTTCCTCGTTTTCAAGTATTTTCAGCAGTCGAGCAATCCCATTTTACTAAAACTTCTAGGATTATTGCTACGATGTAATCAGTTAACCAGCACCTGTTATGACTCGAATTACATTAGACCTCCCCGAAGAAGTCTTTCCCATTCAGTATCAATCCCCAGCAGAATTAACCCAAGCTATACGACTGGCAGCCGCCATTTACTGGTATGCTCGTGGAGAAATTTCCCAAGGTAAAGCCGCTCAACTTGCAGGATTCAATCGTAAGGAGTTTCTCGAAGTACTTGCCCGTGAAAAAGTCGATGTTTTTCTGGTGGATTTTGACAATCTCAAGCAGGAGTTAGCGCGTGGTTGAGGGATCTCCTGAAGTGCTTACTTCACCCGTCATCGACTCTTCCCTCTAATTTTGCTGACGAAAGCAAAGTTACTCGATATCTTGCAGATTTTCTATCCCGAAGTGCTAGTACCATCCACTGTTGCTACAGAAATTCGGCAATATGGAACAACAGATGTCACCTTTCAATCCCTCATTCAAACAGAATGGCTGGTTATCGTCGAAACCCCGTCTGTACCAGAATCGGTTCGAGCGTTTAATTTAGATCCAGGCGAGTCAGCGGTGCTGGCTTGGGCACACAGCCACCCCGACACCGAAGCAATTCTGGACGATCTCGCAGCGCGTCGTTGTGCTGATAGTTTAGGAATTCCTGTTCGAGGAACCCTTGGTTTGGTGCTGAAAGCAAAACAACAGGGAAAGATTCCTTCTGCGAGAAGCATACTCGAACAATTGCGTCAGTCAGGCATGTACCTTTCAGAGCGGGTACTCAATCAATCGCTTGAGCTAGTTGGAGAGTAGAACCTACACCAAAAATTATAACAAAACCGATGATAATCTCCAGCGCATCTAGCAGGTAAATGGTGCAGTGATAATCATGAGAGAGAGGTATTCACAATGTCAGCATCCAAAGCTAAAAAAACAACAAAACCGAAAAAGAAACAGTTTTCTAGTTTCAATAAAGCAGAAGCATTTCAATCATTGGGTTTAATTGATTTACTACCATGGGAATTAGTGGTTAATCCTATTGAACCGAGTGATTTCTTTCAGGAACATCTCAAACGTTTGACTCGACATTTTGATTTGGAAAGCTATGAGGAGTCAAAGAAACTGTTGATTGATGCTATCTGTAATGAGGCGATGGAGTCGTTGGAAAGGCTGAAGATTTGGAAAGGGGCGCAGTTGGAAGGGGAAATTGCAGCGGGATATGTAGACTATCTGGTAGCAGAAAGCCGTCGCTATCTAACGACTCCAATGTTATGTATTATAGAAGCAAAAAAAGACAATTTTGAGCAGGGGATGGCGCAATGTTTAGTGGAGATGCAGGCGTGTCAATGGCGAAATCGGCAGGTGAATCGTGATATTGATATTTTGGGTATTGTTACAAATGGAACAGGTTGGCAATTTTACAAGCTGACGACAACAGGAGAGGTGTATGAGTCGGCTGCTTATTCGACAGGGGATATGGCGTGGTTGTTAGGAAGATTGCGCTACGTTTTTCGGCTTTGTGAGGATAATTTGGGTTAAGAGATAGCGATTGCCCTGGGCGCACCAACATAGTTAATCCCTAATCTATCGGATTTAACCGCCTATCACTAAACAAACCTTCGTTCGCCTGCGCGGACTAATATAAAATCAATAATTTCGGAACCCGCGACGGTGGGTTTTGTCTGTGTAGACGCGGTTTTAACCGCCTATCGCTTTAGGGAATCGCTTTGATATCCAACAACTCAAACACTACCATCAC
>NZ_JAMZMM010000213.1:2745-10673 GCF_024178385.1 Limnofasciculus baicalensis BBK-W-15
TATTTCGGTTTTGTGAAAGTATCTGCCCAAAATCAGCCAGAGAATTAGTCGTCACCGAGATATCTATCAACTTTTGCAATTCTGAAATATCTTCTAAACTATTGATGGCATTGATTAACTCAGTAGGTACAGTTTCAAACCGTATTTGTAATATGCGAATTATACCTGATTGGAGAGTTTGTCTAGTCCCCCGTTCAACTCCCTGCTGAAGTCCTCTCTCTTCCATACGACTAAGTAAAGGCATTTGTCTTTCCTCCTCGTAACGAATCAATTTCTCTTCAAATTGATATCCAACAACTCAAACACTACCATCACTATTTCGGTTTTGTGAAAGTATCTGCCCAAAATCAGCCAGAGAATTAGTCGTCACAGAGGTAACGATCAAGTTTTGCAACTCAGAGATATCTTCTAAACTATTGATGGCATTGATTAACTCAGGTGGCACAGTTTCAAACCGTATTTGTAAGATGCGAATTATGTCTGATTGGCGAGTTTGTCTAGTCCCCCGTTCAACTCCTTGCTGAAGTCCTCTCTCTTCCATACGACTAAGTAAAGGCATTTGTCTTTCCTCTCTATTAGGGCATAAACTTGGGGGAAAAAGAAGGTTAAGAATGATTCAAAATAATCTCCTATTGCTTCTTTCCAAGGACTATCATATTCAGCATTCGGTTCGCTCACAACTTAACTCCATTTCCCCTGACTATTTTATAGTCTAGCAATGTCTGATATTATTATCATGCAAGGGATATAACGCGATCGCATTTTTCCATTTCTGCTCTTACTCTCAATACTTCCGCTCTTGCCCAAGTATCGGCTGCTAAGATATCATCTAGACCAGGATTGGCGCAATTATCGGCTTGATGGCGATCGCAAACCTGTTCAATACACCGGGGAATATCCAAAAATCCAATCTTTTCCTCTAAAAATAGCGCCACTGCTTGTTCATTTGCCGCATTCAATACCGCAGGCATGGAACCGCCAGCCCTTCCCACTGCGTAGGCTAAGTTCATACAAGGATATTTTTCATGATCGGGTTCGCGGAAGGTTAAATCCCCTGATTTTACTAAATCTAAAGGTTTCCAATCAGTATAAATTCGCTCTGGCCAAGATAAGGAATAAAGTAAGGGCAATCGCATATCAGGCCAACCCAATTGAGCCAAAACTGAGGTATCTTGTAATTCTATTAGGGAGTGAATTATACTTTGGGGATGGATGACTATATCAATATGGTCATAATCCACACCAAAGAGGAAGTGCGCTTCAATCACTTCCAATCCCTTATTCATTAAAGTAGCAGAATCTACAGTAATTTTACGTCCCATTGACCAATTGGGATGTTTGAGGGCATCGGCTACTTTTACTTGGGCTAATTTTTCTACAGGCCAATCTCGGAAAGCACCACCAGAAGCTGTTAAAATAATCCGCCGTAACCCACCTGCGGGGACACCTTCCAGACATTGAAAAATAGCCGAATGTTCGGAATCTGCGGGGAGTAATTTTACCCCATGTTTTTCAATTAAAGGATTGACAACAGGACCACCAGCAATTAATGTTTCCTTATTCGCCAAAGCAATATCTTTCCCCGCCTCAATTGCCGCAATTGTCGGTAACAAACCCGCACAACCCACAATTCCCGTCACCACCACCTCAGCATCCCCATAACGGGCAACTTCCACCACTCCGGCTTGTCCGCCTAGTAAAATAGGCTGAGGATCGAGATCTGCGATCGCAGCTTTAAGTTCTGGTAACTTGGATTCATCAGAGATCGCAGCTATTTCCGGTCGAAATTGCCGAATCTGGGCTGCTAGCATTTCCACATTCCGACCTGCTGCCAATCCTATCAGCCGGAATTTGTCGGGATTGTGGGTAACGATATCGAGGGTTTGAGTACCGATGGAACCCGTGGAGCCGAGGAGGGTGATTGCTTTCACAATAGTTTCTTAATAATTAGCCGCTCATCTTACTATACGGTGCTTTGGGATCAGTTGTTTACTTCCTATGGGCTAGGGCGTGTCTTCAAAGTCCAAAATATGAGCTAGGGGCTAGAGAGGATAGGGAAGGAGATATTTTCATGCTTTACTGGTTTAAGCAGTTCATCAGCGGCTACTCTGAAATTAGCAGCATAGAGGAGAGACCGGATTGACTCCAACTACTGCCCAAGACTGGATTGCAGTTGCCAATGAACGAGCAGCGGATGCTGAAGCTCTACAGAAAGAAAGACCAAACTCAATTGGAGCAGTTTACATGGCGGGATACGCCATTGAATGCAGTCTCAAAGCCCTATTGCAAAAACGCGGGATACCTTTTCCTACCCATGGAAAAGAAGGACATCACTTGGGTAACTTGTGGAAAGCATCTGGATTGAAGTTTTCAGACATTAAAGATGCTAAAGGAACTAAAATATTCTTCCTAGAAAAAGAAAAGTGGAATACAGACTTGCGGTACGAAAGGTTTCTGCCAAATAGTTTAGGATTAGACATAGCAGAGTTGATGGAAGGAGCGAAGCAATTGAATAATTGGATACAGACACAGGTTAACCGCAGCAAGCCGAGGAAAAGTAAATGAATCATGCAGAAATAAAGGAACGCATTGAGCATAATATGGCTAATACCAACCTGGAAATCAACGATCTGCGGGTTCAACCAGATCCATTTATTGGTTGGCGTATAGCAATTGTTTCTTCAGGATTTGAGGGCAAAATATATGAGGAACGGAAAGAGATAGTTCTCAAAGGGCTTGAAGAGTTAACCATTGAGGGGCTTGATTTATTAACTCCTATTGAACGAAAATGGGCAGGAAATCTCCCGATTGATTCAACTCTTGAAGATATACCTCTTTGGCCTGAAGCACTTGCCCGTTCTAAAAATCCACAAACTGTTCTATTTCCCTCCGATTTAGATGAAGATTTAGATCGTCCGATTATTGCTACATTCTACTCCTTAAGAGGCGGAGTTGGTCGTTCAACTGCCCTTGCTTATACAGCGAGAATTCTTGCTAGTAGGGGTCGGACTGTACTATGTGTCGATATGGATTTGGAAGCACCAGGTTTAGCGGCACTTTTTGGCAAAGAAAATGAAATTAGTGAAGGACAAGGATTATTATCTATCTTATTAGCACTCGATCAGGGAGAAAAACCTGATATCCGCAACCACATTTTGCGTATTTCTGAAACAGATGAACTCTATTGTTTACCACCAGGTATACCTGATGCTAATTATGCCAGACTTTTAAATTTTATAGATCCTGCAGCTTGGTATCGTGAGGAACGGAATCCTTTGCGGGAATTGATCCAAATGTTGGGGAAAGATTTACCTTTTAAACCAGATGTTATTCTCCTAGATGCTAGAACAGGAATTACTCCTTTAAATGCTCCTTTACTTTTCGACTTAGCAGATTTAGCAATTATTGTATTCTTTCCCCATCCTCAAACTCAGATAGGAACGGCAGCATTAGTACGCGCCTTACTTGCCGCTAAAACTCAGCGTTCCGAATTGCAATTAACCCCAGAACCTCGGTTTTTAGTTTCGCCTATCCCGGCAAGTAAAGCACCAGAAGTGATAGAACGTTATGAAAATAGAGCGCTAAAATGGATTAGTGACTGGTTGGCAGTGCTTGATGATAAACGCTCTGAAGTAGACAAAATTATTGAATCAGAAATTACCCATTTTGTCCATTATCGAGAAGCGATCGCAACTTCAGATCGTATCCTAGTCGATCGAGAAATATGGCGGGAATTTAACCCCGTGGCAGAATGGCTGGAACGGTTTCTACCAACTCCTAGCGAACAACGGCAACCTGTTAGTTTATCCAATGCCAAAAACCAGATACTTAGTGAGTTAGAATTCTCAGCGGGAACAGCAGAGTATCAGAATAATTTGATCGAAACTTTTGTGGAAACAGAATTAGTTAATCGAGCTATTGAACCCCGCATTCCTTTAGTTATCGGTCGTAAAGGAACAGGAAAAACGGCAATATTTCGCCGGATTATGGAGAATTATCAGAAACCCTCAATAGTGGTTTTGTCTCCCGGTCCTTTGAGAGGAAATCGTCCCTGGATAATTAGTCCAGATGGCTTTAAAGCAATTGAAGAAACCCTAACAACCACAGGTGTTAGCTGGCGGGAATTCTGGACTATTCAAACTTGTCTCTCCTGTCATCTTTCATGGCAAGAACAACGTCCGCAACCCAATTCAATAATAGCTGAAATTTTGACTGAGGAACCAGATACAGAATTAGGAGTAGTTGAGTGTATTGAAGGTTTATTAAAAATAGATCGGATTGGACTTTTGGCTAGAGACTGGTTGAGTCGCCTTGACAAAATTGCCCAGCCAGATACAATTCTCTTATTAGATGGTCTTGATACTGGGTTTGGCAGTACCCAATCTGATAGAGAAAGGCGGACTAGAGCGATTGAAGGATTACTATCTTTAATTACAGATTTTGGCGATAATCTGCAAAAATTAAAATTTAAACTCCTATTGCGAGAAGATATTTGGCGGAAGCTAAGATTTGAAAATAAAAGCCACTTTTTTGGACGTTCCGTTACCTTAACTTGGGTTGATAAAGCTGAATTATTCAAAGTAGTAATTAAACAAGCATTGCGCTCATCTTCCTTCCGTCAACTGATTGGATCAACAGATTGGGGTAGCTTGTTTCCTAGTGATGATTATTGGACAGAATCCCAATTGTTTGAAGTGTGGAATATGCTAGTTGGAGAACGAATGCAGGGTGGAAAATCTGCCTTCACTCGGAATTGGGTTTGGAATCGCTTAGTTGATGGTAATGGAAACCGTAGTCCCCGCGCTTTGCTGCAACTTTTTGTCGCAGCTACCGCCTGGGAAAAGAGAGAACATCAGCGGAATTATTATGGGAAGACATTGATTCGGGCTAAAGCTTTGAGTGCGTCTTTAGAAGAGGTATCTAAACAGGCACTAGATGCACTTGTGAAAGAAGAATTTCCCGAATTGCAAGGATTAATTGACCAACTAAAAGAACTAGGTTACTCGCCGTTTAAAGCAACTGAATTACTTAACTTAGATGAAGCGTTGAGTCTGGCGAGAGAAGTTGGTTTGCTGGCTGTTTATGAAGGTACTGAAGATGAGGTTCAGCGCTATAAAGTACCTGATATTTATAGATTGGGTATTGGGATGACACGGAAAGGACAAGCTTAATAATGTAAGTTACTAATTGCTAACGGAATGGGGAATAGGCAATAGACAGGTTTGTTAGCCATTAGCGAAGATAAACCCGGTTGTTGAGAAAAACCGGGTTTATTACAGAATATTGCGATGCCTGCGGCAGCCGTTGGCGATCGCACTCTACCCCAAAATCTCCTCAATCATCCGATTCGCCTGAGATTCATAGCCACTGCCAAACAAATTAAAATGATTAATAATATGATATAAATTATAAATGGTCTTCCGCTTCTTATACCCTGAATCTAAAGCCCATACCTCATTATAACCCCGATAAAAAGCACCAGGAAAACCACCAAACAATTCTGTCATGGCAATATCTACTTCTCTGTCGCCCACATAAGTTGCCGGATCTAAAATAACAGGTTCTCCTAATTTAGTAATTGCCGCATTTCCACCCCATAAATCACCGTGAACAAGAGAAGCTTTAGGTTGATGATTCAGGAATTTTGCTACAAATGCCAGTAATTTATCTTGTTTTGGGAAATAACCACCCCGACGACGTGCCAATTGAAATTGATACCCTAATCGATGTTCAACAAAGAATTCTACCCAATTATCAGTCCAAGTATTAATTTGTGGGGTTGAACCAATGGTATTATTGCGATGCCAACCAAACCTATTTTGACCCCCCTCAGTCTCCCCTAAAAGGGATGAAGATGTGGGAGGAGTTACTTTGTGCATAGCAGCTAGCTTACGCCCCATTTCCAGCCAAGATTCGGTATTACTTCCACCAAATTCCAGCCATTCTAATACGAGATAAGCAGAATCATCTGCTATCCCACAGCAAATTGGTTTTGGTACTCGAATGGTTTGGGTATCAAAGATTTGTTTTAAACCCAAGACTTCAGCCTCAAACATTTCGACTTGAGAGGCTTGGTTAATTTTGATAAAGTAAGTGCGATTATTGCCAATCATGGCATAACCCTGATTAATACAACCACCACTGACAGGGCGACGGGTATTTATTTCAAATGTTTCGCCAGTGACTTTGCTGATATTATTTGATATTTCTGTCCACATTATTATAACTTGGGGTTTTATAGTTGGAATTTTGGCAGCGGATGGGTGGTTGGTTTTGTTTTGATAGCTTGTGGTTTTGGCAGCGGATGTCATAGATAATTTATCTTTTGGAGGTAAAGTTAATCGGGAAACCGACAATCCATCCGCTAGAAGCCAAGTTAATCGGGAAACCGACAATCCATCCGCTGCCACATCCGCTGCCACATCCGCTGCTACATTTACTACAACTAATAACCAGAATCAAGCTGGTGTAACTGTAACGATACCATAAGCATCGGTAGTCAGATACTCTTGAGCAGCTAACTGAATCTCAAGAGAATCAACTGCTTGAATAGCAGCGGGATAATTCAGTGCTGGGGCTAAGTCTCCAAGTTGAGAATAATAGTAGCCGTATAAACCTGTGCGATCGCTCGGTTTCTCATTACCAAATATAAACCGATTTGCTACTTGGGTGCGAATCCGGGCAATGTCAGCTTCGGCGACTAATTCGTTTTGCAACTTATGAATATGTTCGACAATGGCTGCTTCAACTGTAGGTATATTTTCCGCATCCAATTGGGCGGCAATATAAAATATTCCCTGAAGCTGTTGTGTCATATTACTCACGCCAATATGATTTACTAGTTGCCTTTCTTCTCGTAAATCTCTCACTAACCGAGACATCCGTCCATGACTTAAAATACCTGCGAGAACATCTAAGGCATAAGTACGTTTCAAATCTGTCATCCCTGGTACTCGCCACACCATTATTAACCGAGCTTGTTGTAATGTTTTATCAACATATTCCTGCCGGACAATTTCTGTAAATGGAGATTCTGGTTGGATTTTGGGGAGTGAATTTTCTGGAGTGAATTCTGAGTCATTAGTCTTGAGTTTTGTAAAGCTTTCGGCAACAATTTCAATTAAATTATCAACAGGTAAATTACCTACAGCGACGGCAACAGTCGAGCT
Source organism: Limnofasciculus baicalensis BBK-W-15 (assembly GCF_024178385.1). Lineage (GTDB taxonomy): Bacteria > Cyanobacteriota > Cyanobacteriia > Cyanobacteriales > Coleofasciculaceae > Limnofasciculus > Limnofasciculus baicalensis. The sequence goes on from NZ_JAMZMM010000213.1 coordinate 9,915, forward strand.
AGGTTGATACCATTGGGCATGAAAGTCTCGCATCTGCTGAGGCTTGACTTGTTCGATTACTGATGTTGGCCCTAACACTTGTCGGCGATAGGGTAATCTTTCAAATGCTGTCTCCATTGCCCGTCGAAATGTGCGGCGACTGGGATTATCTTCTGAACGACGAATTTCTTCTAAAACTACTAAACGCTCTCGCTCAAAAGCATCATCGGGAATGCTAGGATTAATTACTACATCAAGTTGTAAAGGGGCTAGTTGAGCAAAATCTTTGGGAGCAGTGGTAATGTAGTAGTGGGTATAATCATGACTGGTAGCAGCATTTGTTACTGCACCCCGTTCCTCAATTAGCTTTTCAAATTCGCCACTTTTGATGCGGGGTGTGCCTTTAAATACCATGTGTTCGAGAAAGTGAGCCATACCATTAATCTCATCAGGCTCGACTGCGGAACCCACTTTCATCCAGACATTTAGGTTAACGGCATCAACTGGCATCTGCTCTGCCACTATTGTAAGTCCGTTAGGTAGTGTCTGGATCGTCGGGGCGTTAAGGGGGGGAGTCTTGAGCAGAGTGGATGTCATAAAATTCCTTCGTCGTGGGAAACTCCGCGTCTACCCTGCGGGAAGCAAGCTATAGACCGGAGAGGAACACGCGGTAGCGGTTTTAACCGCCTACCATGAGAGGGGAGGAGGGGTATGGTTGCCCCTCCGGTGAGGTATGGTTGCCTCAAGCTCCTTTCGGAGTAAAGTTAGCTTTGCCAATGT
>NZ_JAMZMM010000021.1:0-4985 GCF_024178385.1 Limnofasciculus baicalensis BBK-W-15
GGTTGTTGGTTGTTGGTTGTTGGTTGTTGGTTGTTGGTTGTTGGTTGTTAGTTGTACTCCTCACTCCCCACTCCCCTACTCCGCTTCAAACCTCCATTCCTGATTTCCAATCCGAATAATATTCCCTGAAGTTAACAAAGAAGGTTGATTAGCAACAAGGCGCTGTCCATTAACAAATGTGCCATTTGAACTACCAATATCTATTATTTGATATCGAATTTTGCCCTGAGTATCCTGTTGTCGGATAATTCGGGCATGGTTGCGGGAAGATAACCCATCGTCGAGGACAATAGTATTGCTAGGTTCCCTACCAATGGTACAGGGAGTGGCGGATAAAGGGAAAATTGCGCCAGATGAATGATGTACTAAACGCGCTAAGGCTGTCTGAGCATTATCGGCAATTATAGTAGGAGCTAGTGTTTGTCTTGGTAGTTTGGTTTGAGGGGGTAATTCTCCTGGTGTGGCAAGTTTATTTCCTTCTATAATATTACCGAGGGTGGGATTATTGGTGTTTGGTTTTTCACCGGAAATAATATTGACTTGTTGAATAGGAGGCGGCGGTATTATAGGGCGTGCGGCTTCTGCTATTTGCATTTTCAGTGCCGCTTCATGTTCGGCTTCCTCGCGGGCACTCATTCCTTCCACCTGACGGATTACGCCGCGAGTCTGAGGAAAACTGATATCACCAATCCGGACATCTTCTAAGGAAAAACCTAAATTGTAAGATAATTCAGTATTATCAAGAAGGTATTGGCGGACATGGATTCTTCCTTGATTAATTAACTGTTCCACCCGCATTTGACCAACTGCTATACCCAGACTATCTTTTATAGCACTAGTTAGAGCTGCAATCGGATCGGAAAGTTCTATGGCTACCCGTTTTGGATCGACAACTTGGTAGAATACTGTGAGAGAAATATTAATTAGATATTGGTCGCGAGATAAAAAATCCCCCTGTGAGATAATATCCAAATTACGGATTTTGGTATCGACAAGAATCAATTGGCATTTTTCCAGCACCGGAAGAGCAAAGCTGAAGTGACGACCAGGCTGAGATTTCCTTACCACTTTACCATTTTTGACAAACAGACCTGTATACCCGGCTTCAATAAAGTCCATGCTCAATCCTAGCCAGCGCTCTGGAGTGAGGGTTTGGATGAGAGGAGGAGAGTTACTAGCCATGAGTATCTAGTTTAGGGGAAATGTAGGACTTACGCAAAGGCTCTAGCTGCAGGGTGTGTTAGCGCAGCGTAACGCACCGCCACTATTAATAATATTACTGCGTAAGTCCCAAATTATTATAGGGGTGGGTAAGGATATCGCCCATATCCTTCACCCCTACACCAAAATATATATATTTGGTAAATCAATAACTACTCCCATTCTATTGTTCCAGGTGGCTTAGAAGTAATATCATAAACTACCCGATTCACCCCCTTGACTTCATTAACAATCCGATTAGAAATTATCTCTAATAAATCGTAAGGAACCCTTGCCCAATCTGCCGTCATCCCATCTTCACTAGTAATCAATCGCAATACTATTGGATAAGCATAAGTGCGCTTATCTCCCATTACTCCTACACTTCTGACAGGTAATAATACAGCAAAGGCTTGCCACAAATCGTGATAGACTTCGTGGCGATTAATTTCCTGACGAACTACTAAATCCGCATCTCGCAAAATATTCAATCTTTCGGCAGTGACTTCACCAATAATTCTAATTGCTAATCCTGGTCCAGGGAAGGGATGTCGCCGGACAATTTCTTCTGGTAAACCAATGGAACGACCAACTTTTCTTACTTCATCTTTGAAGAGTTTCCGTAATGGTTCAACCAATTTAAAACGCAAATCTTTGGGTAAACCACCCACATTATGGTGGCTCTTAATTTTGACTGCTACTCGTTCACCTGTTTTGGGGTCAACATTAGTATCTGCCGATTCAATTACATCAGGATAAAGGGTTCCTTGGGCTAAATAATCAAAAGGACCGAGGCGTTTCGATTCTTCTTCAAATACACTAATAAATTCATGTCCAATCCGGCGACGCTTTTCTTCAGGGTCAGCGATACCATTTAATTGAGCAAGGAAGCGATCGCGAGCATTTACATATTCTACTGGAATATGGAATTGTTCTTTAAATAGCTTCAATAGGCGTTCCGGTTCCCCTTTCCGCATGAAACCTTGATCGATAAACATGCAAGTCAATTGTTCGCCAATTGCCCGATAAAGTAAGAAGGCAAGGGTAGAGGAATCAACACCACCAGATAGTGCTAAAAGTACCCGTTTATCGCCAACTACGCCACGAATTTCTCTAATTGATTCTTCTACAAAGGTGGCTGTTGTCCAGGTGGGTTCGCAGACACAAATATGGTAAACGAAATTGCGGATTAGTGCCAAACCACAAATGGAATGCACTACTTCGGGATGGAATTGGACTCCGTATAGTTTCTTTTCGTGATCTGCGATCGCGGCACAGGGAGTATTATCTGTATGAGCCAGTATTTCAAACCCTTCTGGCAATTCATTGCAGGAGTCCCCATGACTCATCCACATGGTCGAGCCTTCTTCTACATTGGTCAACAAATCAGTAGGATCGTCAACAAATAATGCAGCTTTACCATATTCTGCTCTTTCCGCTCTGGTTACTTTACCACCTAGTTGTTGTACCATCAACTGCATTCCATAGCAAACCCCTAAAATGGGTATACCTAAATGCCAAATTTCTGGATCGCATTTGGGGGCAATATTATCATAAACTGAATTAGGTCCACCTGATAGGATAATTCCTTTAGGATTGAGGTTTCGTAACTGTTCTGCGGTAGTACGATAAGAAATAACTTCAGAATAAACTTGAGTCTCGCGAATGCGGCGGGCAATTAATTCTGAGTATTGAGAGCCAAAGTCTATAATTACGATCATTTGGCGATTTAAGTGGTTTTGTAGAGATGTGGTGTCTAAAGTCTCTACAGATTGAGATGGGTTTTCTGTTTGGAGTGTCACTGCTGTGTCCCTGATATCGAGCGTATAGGTGTGCCAATAGATGGTTGACAAATTATACTAGAGATTTGCAAGAATCCATGGTCTTTTATATTTTATATTTGGGATTTGAGATTAAGCCCATCCTCCTAGATACCCTTGTTGGTAGCACAACGCACATAGAATTGCGATTATTGACAAAGGTCTAAAAAGCTAGGACGATTGGGAGAGTAACGTAACACCCGTAGCGCTAGTAACGATAATTTGGCGATTTCTGTCAAATAACAGGGAACCCACTAGCACCTCTTGCTCGGAATGCTTGCGGATGTAGTCTTGGCAGCGTAGATCGATAGTAACAGCGATCGCGCCATAAACTCGCTCCACCCAATTACTCCCATCCGTAGCATCCAATTCTCGCAGATACTTGAGCGCCGCGTCAGTAGTCGGGCTAGCAAACACTGCCTGTAAAACAGGTGTTGGTAATCCCACTTTAGCGCAGTGAGCTGTTAAAATCTCTAGTCGTCCATCTGCTAAGTGGTGGTGAGTATGAAAAATTCCCCCTGCTACTTTGATTAATTTGCCATGGTAGCCAAATAATAAAATAGCTGGCACTTTCTGTAATCCTGCCTCTACTAATAATGGTCCCAACCAATTAGCAGTTTTCACCAACCTCTCAGGAGGAATACCCATTTGTCGGGCTAAGTCTAAGCCATTTTCCCCGACACAGAATACTAGAGATGAGGCAGCCGATGGGATACTGGTTGTTGTTGATGGTGCTTGGTTAGCAGCGGATGGGATACTGACTATTCCCCCATCCGTTACATCCGTTACATCCGTTACCACATCCGTTGCCCCATCAGTTACCACATCGACTACTAACAATTTACTGGCTTTCTGTGCTAGTTCCTCACGATATACTTCTAGTTGTGCGGGATTACTCAGAGGTTGGGAAATGCCTGTAGTACCTAGCAGAGAAAGTCCTTCCACTACACCAAAAGCAGCATTAGAAGTACGTTCTGCTAGTTTACGTCCTTCTGGCAGAATAATCGTAACCTGAATTTTTTCTGTTGGTTTGAGGAGGGGAGTCAGATTTTCTGGTATTAGTTTCTGAGCGTAACTGTAAATAGCTGCTTTACCATCTCGATTCAGTTGTCTCCCCACTCCTTCACCGCCGAGTACCTGTACTTGTTCCTTTTGTTCAAAGTTTCCCCATTCGACAACTGCCCAAATTGGGGTATTGCGAGTCATATCAAGATTATCTCCGGGATTACTGCGAGTAATTGCTAGTGCCATCCCTTCTCGAATTCCCGCTACTTGTTGAATAGGAATTTCTGCTATTTCTGGAGGTTGAATTAAGTTTACCGATACTGTGTCTAGGGGTTTCTGTTTGCGTAACCAATGGAAAGCAGCAATTGCGGCGGCGGTGGCGAATACGGGTAAAGTATATCCTGATTTAGTCATTTGTTGGAGAGGGAATGGGGAAGGATAAGGCTGAAGGCTGAAGAAGGAACATTGGACATGTTTGCGGGGAGTGTCAACCCAAGGGCAACAGATTCAGCTAGCAGGATATTTAGTAGTGAACTTAGAATTAAATATATTCGTTGTACTCTGATGGGAGGAAGATTTTACTGCCAAAGATTAGAAGATAATAAATGGGTAGAAGTCAAATAAATTTGACAAATGGTGAAACATACAGACAATTCTAGTCTATTCTTTCCTCACATTAGCGATTACCTTAAATCTAGTTATTAGTAAGCGCTTTAGCGCTGAAGCGCCTACTACAAACAACTATTATCTATGGCAATTAACGATCTGAGAAATTAGAGACTAGTCTCTCGTAAATTTTGGATCTCATCAACGGTAAGTCCTGTAATTTGACTAATAGTTTCATTATCAAGTAAATCGAGAGATTTTCGGGCAATTTCCAACTTCTCTTCTTGTTTACCTTCAGCTTTACCTTCAGCTTTACCTTCAGCTTTACCTTCAGCTTTACCTTCAGCTTTACCT
>NZ_JAMZMM010000021.1:5085-33013 GCF_024178385.1 Limnofasciculus baicalensis BBK-W-15
TCAGCTTTACTTAAAGAAATAGATCCTTGTTGATCGTATATAAACATTTCTCTCCGTTCAACTTCTTCCATTTCTTCACGAGTTAAGTTAGCTTGATTAGCAATTTCAAATGCTTGATGAATTTCGGGAATCATATCCATTTTCTCCGGAATATAAGTCATACTTCTCGCATATTTGAGAAAATAAAGCCATTTATCGGCTAGAGTTTCTAGTCGATCTAGTTCTTTAGTAAACTTGGGTAGTTCAACGAAGATTAAGCGAATATTATTGTCAGTATATTCAAAATTGCTGGTCTCTTCTTTATAAATGAAACGAGAAATTAGTTCCTCCCTTTTAGCAAATATCTTAAAATCTGTAATAGTTAGGGCAATTACAGGCTTGAGCATTCGGTAGCCTTGTCCTGATTCTAATTGAAAGGCGTAAGTTTTAGCGGCATTGTACAAAACCCGTTTGCCAAAAGATTCTACGTTTAATACCTGCATCTCAATAATGACTGTTGTGCCATCTATCAGTTTGGCTTTGACATCCAAATAGCTATCTTTTAAGCCTGCCAATGCTGGGGGTAGGTTGGGATTGATAATTTCTAATTCTTTAATGGTATCATGACCATCATAGACTAGGGCATTGAGAAAGCTGATGAGGATATCTTGGCTTTGAGATGAACCAAATATTTTTTTAAAGGCGTAATCGGTTTTAGGGTTAATAAACATCATAATGGCGATCGCAGATAAAATTTATCAATACTATACTAGTATAGTCCGCTATTTTAATAAATGACAACTTCCATGACAGGTGCGAAAACTGGACTGTGACCAAATTGAGATGGAATCAGCGACAGGTGCGAAAACTGGACTGTGACCAAATTGAGATGGAATCAGCCTTGACTTTTCGCTATCGCTCCGAGTTAAGATCGAAGCTAAAGGGTTTCATCGGACTATATTATAATAACTGATCGCCAGTACTCCTAGAGAGCCAGACTAAACAGTATATGAGTACATAATGTCTCGTATTTATGATAAAATGAAATAAATACTTTCAGGCTAAACCGGGAGAAACCCATGAGATTCATCAGCCCCAAGGTGGATTATGCCTTTAAAAAAATATTTGGTTCTGAACAGAGTAAAGAAATATTAATCAGCTTTCTGAATGCCATCGTATATGGGGAAGAAAAAATCATTCAATCCTTAACCATTGTTAACCCCTATAACCCGGGACAGGTTATTACCTTAAAAGACACCTACTTAGATGTAAAAGCCGTTTTAGCTGATGGCTCCATTGTCGTGATAGAAATGCAAATAGCCCGGGTGAGTGCTTTTAGCAAACGGGTAATTTATAACCTGAGTAAAGCTTATACCAATCAACTCGGAATTGGCGAAGATTATTTGAGTCTCACCCCAGTAATTGCCGTCACCATCACCGATTTTATTTTATTTAACCAAACTCCCAATGTAATTAGCAAATTTCTGTTTCAGGAAACCACAGAAAAATTTCCATATCCCGATAGCGAATTGCAGCTAATGTTTATAGAATTGCCAAAATTCCAGAAAATTCTCTCCGAGTTAAACAGTTTAAGCGATAAATGGATTTATTTTATTAAACAAGCTGCCACATTGGATGAAATACCAGAGATATTAGGAGAAATTAGTGAGATAAAACTCGCGTTAAATATTGCTAACCAAGCGAAAATGACCGGAGAAGAGTTGGAAGTAGTAGATCGTCGGAGTATGGTTTTACAAGATGAAAAAGGACGGCTAACTTATGCAAGAGAAGAAGGAAAAGCTGAAGGAAAAGCCGAAGGACGACTGCAACAAACAATCGCTCTAGTAATGCGTTTACTGAAAAAGCGTTTTGGAGAAATTCCAGCGGCAATAATTAGCCAAGTTGAAGGACTAGCTTTGTCAGATTTAGAAAGTTTAACAGAGGAGATTTTTGATTTTCAGAGTTTACCGGATTTGGAAAATTGGCTGAAGGGGCGATAAGATATTAGCGAAGTAAGAAGTCAAGGTAAGAGTGGGCGAGCGCTCCTCCTCACTCCTCTGATCTTTATCTTCATAGGAGGTATCTATTGTTTTTTATGATAAAATTAAAAATAATGAAATTCCTTTAGGCTAAACAGGGAGAAACCCATGAGATTCATCAGCCCCAAGGTGGATTATGCCTTTAAAAAAATATTTGGTTCTGAACAGAGTAAAGAAATATTAATCAGCTTTCTGAATGCCATCGTATATGGGGAAGAAAAAATCATTCAATCCTTAACCATTGTTAACCCCTATAACCCGGGACAGGTTATTACCTTAAAAGACACCTACTTAGATGTAAAAGCCGTTTTAGCTGATGGCTCCATTGTCGTGATAGAAATGCAAATAGCCCGGGTGAGTGCTTTTAGCAAACGGGTAATTTATAACCTGAGTAAAGCTTATACCAATCAACTCGGAATTGGCGAAGATTATTTGAGTCTCACCCCAGTAATTGCCGTCACCATCACCGATTTTATTTTATTTAACCAAACTCCCAATGTAATTAGCAAATTTCTGTTTCAGGAAACCACAGAAAAATTTCCATATCCCGATAGCGAATTGCAGCTAATGTTTATAGAATTGCCAAAATTCCAGAAAATTCTCTCCGAGTTAAACAGTTTAAGCGATAAATGGATTTATTTTATTAAACAAGCTGCCACATTGGATGAAATACCAGAGATATTAGGAGAAATTAGTGAGATAAAACTCGCGTTAAATATTGCTAACCAAGCGAAAATGACCGGAGAAGAGTTGGAAGTAGTAGATCGTCGGAGTATGGTTTTACAAGATGAAAAAGGACGGCTAACTTATGCAAGAGAAGAAGGAAAAGCTGAAGGAAAAGCCGAAGGACGACTGCAACAAACAATCGCTCTAGTAATGCGTTTACTGAAAAAGCGTTTTGGAGAAATTCCAGCGGCAATAATTAGCCAAGTTGAAGGACTAGCTTTGTCAGATTTAGAAAGTTTAACAGAGGAGATTTTTGATTTTCAGAGTTTACCGGATTTGGAAAATTGGCTGGAGGGGCAATAACGATATACCTGTCTTTTAAGATCGCATATCTTGGCTTTTGTCAAATTGATTGTTAACAATTACCCTTATAAAGCTATTCTTTTTAAGGGTAATTGTGATTTTCTGACAAATACCCTCATCAAACTGACCAATGCGCTATGATTAGTTATAGCTTACAGATTACATCTAAGCTCATGCTTCTAGCCAAAGGCATACTGAAATATTATCCCCTGGAAGGAGAATCCAATAATATAGGGTGGTTAATTCTGGAATGCGATCGCGATCTGGGGCTATACTACTCTTGGTTTGTTCAAAGGCAATTGGGACTTCGCCTGCAACACCCCAGGCTCGGCTCTCACATAACTGTTGTTAGAGGGGAAGTTGTGGAGAATATTTTGAGATGGAGTGCCTACCCAAGTCGAGTAATTAATTTTTATTATTCTAACGAAATTAAGACGAATGGCAGGTATTGGTGGCTTAATGTCTATGCTCCTTGCCTGATGTCTATCCGACAAGAATTAGGATTGGAGGTGAAACCGGAATATGATTTTCATGTCACGATTGGGGTTTGGGTGTAGGGGGCGATAAATCGCCTACTACGAGCTAATATTTAGGTTTTACTTGAGTGTGAGACAAGTGCTGGGGTTTTATGAATGATTGAAACAACACAAGAAATTAAGTTAATTGCGGCTAGTGTAGTTATTATAGGTATAGGTATTGTAGTATTTTTCTTAGGGAGTGCGATCGCAATATCCAAGATTTTCCAAAAAGCCGTCACCCTCTATCAGCAAAAAGACTATCCAGCCGCCGAAATAGCACTGCGTCAAGTCATGGCGCGACAGCGGAGTAACGATATGGTTCCCTTGCTCCTAGGGAATACCTTAATAGCGCAAAATAAATTAGATGAGGCGATTGCCATATTGCGGGAACTAATTAAAAAATCACCTAAAAATATCGATGGCTATTTAAAACTAGCAGAAGCATTAATCCAGCAAGGAAACTTAGAAGAAGGAATAGAAGAGTTGAGAGAATTAATTAAAACCAATCCTAAAAATACAGAAATACCCTTTCAAGTCGGATTAATCCTGTCTCAGCATAACGCCTTAGAATTTGCTAACGCACAATATCGACAAATGACGACAGAAAATCCAGAAAATGCCATCCCTCATTTTAACCTAGGGAACATCCTAATGGCACAAGGGAACCTAGAAGAAGCAGAAATAGAATATCGAGAAGCCATCCGCCTCAACATAAAAAAATCCGATGCTCACTGGTACTTAGGCGATGCCCTGCGTCAACAAAACAAACCAGAAGAAGCCCTTACCGTCTGGAGGGAAGCAATTCGGCGTAATCCTAACGATAAAGTAGCCCAATCTAGAATTAGGCAGATCCTTCAACAACAAGGCAAATTAGGGTAGGCAAGAGGTAAGAGGTTAGGGGTAAGAGGTAATACCCCATTACCCATTAGAAATTTCTTATGGATTGAATAGATATCTTCAATGATATCTATTCAAGATCTCCTAACCACCCAGATACATTGGATTTCTGATTGAGATACATAGAAACCCGGTTTCTTGAAGAAACCGGGTTTCTGCGGTGTACTTCATAAACCTGCAATCTGCTGTAAGTAGAAATTCTCAGGTCTATTGCTGGGCGTACTGCCATCCAACGATATACTAGCTAGGAGGTTGACAAAAATCTTCACAAACGTACTGAGTATCTGTACCGACTTGCCTAATGTAATTACGTGTAACCCCCAAAATGAACGCAGGAATTGACCTCCAAGGAATTTTTATTCAATCGCTTAGGGATTTTGGCATTCCCGCCGGAGTAGCCAAAGCCATCTGGATGCCCTTACCGATGTTCCTCATGATTATCGGAGCTACAGTGGGCGTACTAGTCTGCGTCTGGCTGGAAAGAAAGATTTCCGCCGCCGCCCAACAGCGGATTGGACCAGAATATGCCGGTCCTCTGGGTGTTCTCCAGCCAGTAGCCGATGGACTAAAGCTGGTGTTCAAAGAAGATATTATCCCAGCCAAGGCAGACTCATTGCTGTTCACCCTCGGACCGATTCTCGTTGTTATCCCAGTATTTCTGTCCTACCTCATCGTACCCTTCGGACAGAAACTCGTGATCTCGGATGTGGGAACAGGGATATTTTTGTGGATTGCCCTCTCCAGTATTCAGCCCATTGGCTTGTTGATGTCGGGCTATGCCTCCAATAATAAGTATTCCCTACTGGGAGGATTGCGAGCAGCCGCCCAATCTATTAGTTACGAAATTCCCCTCGCCTTAGCAGTATTGGCTGTGGTGATGATGTCCAATAGTCTTAGTACTATCGATATCGTCGAACAGCAATCCGGTTACGGTATTCTGGGATGGAATATTTGGCGACAACCCATTGGATTTATGATCTTTTGGATTGCTGTACTAGCCGAATGCGAAAGACTACCCTTTGACTTACCAGAAGCAGAAGAAGAATTAGTTGCAGGATATCAGACAGAATACGCCGGGATGAAATTCGGTTTGTTTTATGTTGGTTCCTACGTTAACTTAGTTTTGTCTGCCTTATTAGTTGCTGTTCTCTATCTCGGTGGCTGGGAATTCTTCATTCCCCTGGACCAATTAGCCGGCTGGTTAGGTGTCAGTGAAAATAGTGCTTGGTTACAGGTGATTACAGCATCATTAGGGATTACCATGACGTTGCTAAAAGCCTACTTCCTCGTCTTCATAGCCATTCTACTACGTTGGACAGTTCCCCGCGTCCGCATCGACCAATTGCTAAATTTGGGCTGGAAGTTTCTTCTACCCATCGGATTAGTTAATTTACTCCTGACTGCTGGCCTCAAATTAGCATTTCCTTTTGCTTTTGGTGGTTAGTCATTGGTTATTGGTTGTTTGTTGTTTGTTATTCGTTGTTAGTTAGGGGAAAGACAGAAAAACTCAAAATAAACAACTACAAACAACCACAAACAAATAACCACAAACAAACAACTAACGACACGAGAGAGACACCTACAATATGCAATTTCTCAAACAAATTGGCGATTATGCCAAAGACGCTGTTCAAGCAGCCCGCTACATCGGTCAAGGTTTATCTGTTACTTTCGACCACATGCAGCGTCGCCCCGTTACTGTACAGTATCCTTATGAAAAACTAATCCCTTCCGAACGATATCGGGGTCGAATTCACTTTGAGTTTGACAAGTGTATTTCTTGTGAAGTTTGCGTGCGGGTTTGTCCGATTAACTTGCCAGTCGTAGACTACGATTTTGATAAAGTTAGCAAGAAGAAAAAACTCAAACACTATAGTATTGATTTCGGGGTTTGTATCTTCTGCGCCAACTGTATAGAATATTGCCCAACCAACTGTTTATCGGCAACTGAAGAATACGAACTATCCACCTACGATCGTCACGAGCTAAATTACGATAGCGTAGCATTAGGACGGTTACCCTATAAGGTGACAGATGACCCAATGGTGACAGCTTTACGGGAATTTGCTTATTTGCCCAAAGGCGTTAGTGAACCCCATGATTTGCCAGCAGGTTCCCAACGGGCAGGTATGCGCCCAGAGGAAATTGTTAAGCAGATGGCATCTAAGACTGAAGAATAAGTGGATAGTTAATTGTTGAAAGGAGATTAAAGAATAGTGAATCTAGCCCAAGGTGTTCAGTTTGTTTCATTTGCTATCCTTGCTGTCATGATGATTGGGTCAGCATTAGGTGTAGTTTTGCTGAACAATATAGTTTATTCAGCTTTTTTATTAGGTGGTGTTTTAGTCAGTATGTCAGGTTTTTACCTGTTGCTGAATGCTGACTTTATCGCCGCAGCACAGATTTTAGTTTATGTGGGTGCAGTCAATGTTTTGATTTTGTTTGCCATCATGTTGGTAAACAAGCGAGAAGATTTTGCTCCCATTAAAAATCGTTGGATACGAACAGCTTCAACAGCTCTAGTCTGTGCTGGTTTGTTTGCTCTCCTAGGGACAATGATTCTCGCCACAAGCTGGCCAGTTCAAACAGATCCATCCCTTATTCCTGCCAGTTCTGTTGTAGAGCTTGGCAAGCATTTCTTTACTGACTTTTTGCTGCCATTTGAACTCGCATCCGTGTTGTTATTAATGGCAATGATAGGCGCAATTATCCTTGCTCGTCGGGATTTTCTACCAGATTTGTTAGTATCTAAGAACAGAGAAATTGAAACCAGCTTAACTTTGCCAGAGCGCCCACGAGAGCTGGCTTCGATAGGTGGTGATTCCACAACAGTAAACCGTTAGAAGTGTTGTTTGTTGTTGGTTATTTGTTGTTTGTTGTTGGTTATTTGTTGTTTGTTATGGAAAAAATAACAACTAATAACATAAGTTAAAAGTCTAAAAATGACTAATTTTCCATTCCAACAACCAACAACCAACAACTAACAACCAACAACTAACAACCAACAACTAACAACCAACAACCAACAACCAACAACTAACAACCAACAACTAACAACCAACAACCAACAACTAACAACTAACAACCAACAACAAAATGGAACTACAACTTCAGTACTTTTTACTACTAGCCGCTGCTTTATTCTGCATTGGCATTTATGGGTTAATTACCAGCCGGAATGCTGTGCGAGTGTTAATGTCAATTGAGTTATTGCTGAATGCGGTAAATCTTAACTTGATGGGGTTTTCAAATTTTGTCGATCCTCACGATATTAAAGGTCAGGTTTTTACGGTATTTGTGATTGCAGTAGCAGCAGCAGAAGCTACTGTTGGTTTAGCAATTATCCTGGCAATTTACCGCAACCGCGATACGGTGGATATGGAACAGTTTAATTTACTCAAGTGGTAAATTGATTGCTACTGCTACTTAGAGGCTATTTGTTCAGAAATTAAGATCCCCCTAAATCCCCGCGCTGACGCGCCGCTGCGCTAGAAAAAAGGGGGACTTTGAGTTTTTATTTACCCATAGAAATCCACAATTCCCGGCAAAAACTCAGGATCAAAAAGTTGGGGACAGGTATAAGGAGACTCCACCGGAAATATATCCAATGGCAATTCTGTTTCATTACTAGCAGCTTTTCGCCCCCGACGATAACACTCCGCTAAAACTTCTTCTGGATAAGATTTTAGACTAGGACTTTCTTCGAGTAAATCAGCAATCCGATTCCGTTGCTCATCAATCGTATTTCGCCAAGAAGCACTTCGCAAATTAGGCTGATATTGCCACTTGAGTAAATGCTGTAACAACACTTCTAAGCGACTCTTCAACTCCCTTCGATCGGATTTTCCCAAGCTTTCAATCTCCTCAATTACAGCTTCCCAATCCACCTGTTCAAACTGTTTGGTACGAATCTGTTGTACAGTTTGCTTTGTCCATGCCACAAAATCTGTGTCATATAACCGATATGCAATTTTTTGAGTGGTGGTCATAGTACTCTACAATAGACGAGATAAACTGTTAATGGCAGATCAAATATAGCGGTTTTCTGTTGGATAAAGTACACCTCAGAAACCCGGTTTCTTTGTAGTTTGTCTGTACTTCACTAAACTGAAAAAGGCTTTATCTGCCCAAAACTTTCTACAAAACTCGCAAGATACTAGGAATACTATCGATAGCTTCTAACTGGCGAATTTCTGCCAATGCTTCTCGAAAATTCCCTTCGCGAACATTGTGAGTCACGACGACAATTTCTGCGACATTATTCCGTAATCCAATCTGGACAATTGATTCTAAACTGACATTGTGCTTGCCAAAACAGGTTCCTAAATAACCAATCACGCCAGCTAAGTCTTTAGTGAGAAAACGGACATAAAAACGACTAATGAGTTCGGATATGGGCGCGATCGCGCAATAATGTTGATGGATGCAGCTTAATAGGGGATTTAGTCGATGAGATTCGCCAGCGGTTTTCAAGACGGCGGCAATATTCATAATATCTGATACTACTGCACTGGCTGTGGCTCCGGAACCTGCACCGGGACCGAAAAACATTACTTGTCCGAGGGGTTCTCCTTCTACTAAAATGGCATTGTAAACTCCATTAATACTAGCAAGAGGATGAGTTTGGGGAACTAAGGTAGGATGGACTCTGACTTGAAGCATTTCTGAATCTATCGATTCTGCTTCTAATAGAGTTTCTTCTCGCTTGGCTACTGCTAGCAATTTAATTGTAAATCCCAATTTCTGGGCATAAGCAATATCCACCGCACTTACTTGGCGAATTCCTTCACAATGGACTTCTTCTAATTTAATTCTTCCGGCAAAAGCTAAGGAAGCTAAAATGGCAATCTTATCCCCTGCATCCAAGCCATCCACATCAGCAGTGGGGTCAGCCTCAGCGTAACCTAATTTCTGGGCATCGGCGAGAATATCTTCAAAGTCACCCCCCTCAGTTTGCATTCGGGTGAGGATATAGTTAGTTGTGCCGTTAACAATCCCGGTGATACTGCGAATCCGATTCGCCCCTAAAGACTGCTTCAAAGCTTGAATCACGGGGATACCACCACCCACTGCGGCTTCGAGGAGTACATAAACTCCCGCCTCCTCTGCCGCTGTGAAAATTTCCGCCCCGTATCGGGAAATAACAGCCTTATTTGCGGTGACGATATGCTTACCATGGGCGATTGCCTGTAAAATTAGCGATCGCGCGGGTTCCAATCCTCCCAGTAATTCGACGATAATATCAATTTCTGGGTCAGTGACAATTGCCTCTAAGTCTGTGGTAATTATTTCTGGTGGCAGTGCTACGCTTCTGGGTTTATCCAGGGAGCGCACCCCAACGCGATGAATCTCAATTTCATGGAGGAGAGGATTCCGCCCAGAAGAGTCTAGTAAAATCTGTGCTGTCCCCGTACCAACTGTTCCCAATCCTAGCAAACCAATTTTAAAAGTCACAGTTATCATCCTGAATCCAGTCAATCTCCAATTTATCTCAAAGTGCCCTCATGATTCAGAGCGATTACCCCGCAGCGCCACAAAAAGCCGACACTCAAGGAATCCGCCTCTTTCTCGATACCGCCGACGCAAGAGAGTGGGAAAACTGGTTACCAACAGGTTTATTTTATGGAGTGACGACAAATCCGCTTTTGTTAGAGCGCGATAATGTCAATTGTACTATTGAACAATTGCAGGATTTAGCTAAAGGAGGTTTCAATTTAGGTGCTAAAGAAGTTCAACTTCAGACTTGGGGAACTTCTGTGGATTCTTTGGTAAAAACAGGCAGACTTTTGGCAGAAATTGACAATCGCATTGTCGTCAAAGTACCGATTACTAAAATAGGCACTCAGGCAGCCTCTGGGCTAATTGCAGAAGGGATTAGAGTTACCCTGACTGGGGTTTATGCCGCCCACCAAGTTGCGATCGCAGCCGCCTTAAATGCCCAATATACAGCTCCCTATTTGGGCAGGATTAACGATTTGGGGCGGAATGGACGTGAAGATTTGGTGGCAATGCAAAAGATTATATCAGGTATTGGCAGCGCTACCCGAATTTTAGTTGCTAGTATTCGCAGTGTGGATGATATTGCATTCCTTGCCAGTCAAGGGTTGAATACATTTACATTATCACCTGCGATCGCGGCTGGCTTTTTTGATGTGGCGGCGACTACTCAAGCTGCTAGTGATTTTCAGGAAGCTGCTAGGAAGATGGGAGGAGAATAGATTGATTTTAATTAAATGCTTCCTGAGCAATTAGCAATTAGCAATTAGCAATTAGCAATTAGCCATAACTAGCAACTTGAGTTAATATTGATATTAGATCTAACCTTATTTTATACGCCGTAGGTATACCAATGTCCAATCGGCTCCAATTTTTCAGACAACAGATGGCTGCTTTCGAGGGTTCCGGAGATCCCAGAGCTACAATTGAAAGTGGCTACTATGTACGCGAACCTAAAAGAGCGGCTAGTGAGATTATATCGCAGCGTTTGGCATTACGTCCATCTTCCACTCATCTACTCATAGGCGGGATTGGTTCAGGTAAGACAACTCAACTGCTAGTAATGCGCGATCGTATTAATGAAATCGAAGATACCTACGCTCATTATGTCGATGTAAGTTTATACACAAATATTTCTCGAATTGAAGCAGGAACCCTGATTGCACTTACTCGAGGAGTAATAGCTGAATTAACGGAAAATATTGACAAAAAGCCTGTCAAGAATGCTCAGGAATTGATTAAAAAGTTTGTATACAGATCTAAACAAAATCTTGTTGGTATACTTGGTCAGGAAGTTGTCCTAAATCCGGATATTATTACTGTTGGATCGAATACTTATCGCTTGCAGCAACAATTGTTGAAAGAAGTTCATGATTTCAATAACTCTCTTAAGTCGGAATGTCAAAAATACAGTCAAGTTATTATTCTATTTGATGGGTTAGATCGGCTTGATAATGTTCAAATCTTTTCACAGATAGTTACTTCCGATCTACAAGCAATTTCATCAATAGGTATTGGTGTTGTATTAGTTGCCCCCCTAATCGCTACATTAAGTAGCTATAGAGATACTATCGAACAATCCGTAAATTATTTAATTTATCAATACTGTTTTGATGTAAATAACGATCCAGATGCTTTCACTTTTTTTGAAAACATTCTTAAGATTCGTGCGGCTGAAGGTTTCATAGAGGAATCCGCAATCCACAGCATCATTCACTATTCCGGTGGAGTAATGCGAGATCTAATCAACTTGACACAAGCATCAATCGAGGAAGCATATCTATTAGATAGCGATAGACTTCAAGAAAAACATGTTGAAGCTGCTATAGATTCATTGGGGAGAGCAAAACTACTTAGTATTTCAGATAAAGAACTAGAAATTATTGAAAATCTTTTAACACAAGGTATATTTATTCCTAGAACAGATGAAGACATTCGACTGCTAGTTACTAATCGTATTTTAGAGTATACATATCCAGTAAGACGCTATGTAGTTCATCCCACACTTGAGGCACTAATTCAGCAATCAAAAGTAGGGAGTAATCTGAATGCTAGATCTATTTCGCTTGATGATTTTTTACAACGAATTGGCTCTCAACCTAATGGGAATGTTTGGTCAGCTATTGTTGTAGACTATTCATACTTAAGTGAAGTTATTGAAGATTTGAAAGAGATGATCTGTATTTTTACCGAATGCGATCTAGGAGTTATTTCTGGTGAAAATGGAGCGACGGCTCTGATTATCTCTGTTGAACAGGCTACAGAAGATTATCTCCTACTTTCTGATTTTGAATCCTGGAATCAAGATAACTGGCGTGAATTTGATTATGCTAGAAGTCGCCTAGCAAAGAAACGTGGTGGAGTTCTCGTTTTATCGTTAGAATCTATAGGAGTTTTATCTAAATTCGCACCTAATTTTGCAAGTTGGCTGGGTTCCAGGGTGTATCTTTTAGACAAAGGTAGAGAGTTTCTTACAATAGATGAACGTCAAGGAAGATTATTAGCACTTCAAGAATGGTTAGGTTTATCTAACTCAGAAGTTATTGAACTAGCAAAAGCTCACAAATTACCACTTGATCCTGAATACGGAGAGTGGCTTGTTTTACTAAATCGGGAGGATTTGATTGAGCGATAACAATGACTGGGAGCAGATTTGTGATAAAGTTCAACATCGTTTGCGAGAAACTACACCACTAACTGTACAAAAAGCAAAAGTATTGCGAGCTGAATTTTTGAAATATTTAACTAACGCTCACAATGAGGGAATTTTAACCAATAAAATCCATGAAATTCATAACCTACTCAAGTTAGATCGAGCAGCAGAATATGGTAAAGAAATATTTGAGATTATAGGAGGGCAGCGAAATTTTAAGCGGAGTAAAGATATTCCACATTTTGAGAGGTTTGATAAATGTTGGTTTGATTTTGCTATTTTGGTAGATGAAACCCAAAAACCAGCAGAAATAATTGGCTTCAATTTCGAGATGCGATTTCCAGAAGAAAGTTCAGTTAGATTTATACGCTTCGATCTTAATTTACCAAATCATGATAATGAAGCACGGAATCTGCGATTTCATTTCCATCCGGGTAGCGATGATTTCATGATTCATAGTCCCCCCATGTCTCCACTGGAAATTTTGCATTTATTCCTATACGGTTTATCTATTCCGGGAAAGCATCGTTCTCCTTAATCGCTGCTAAGGAATTCATTTTGCTATCTGCGATCGCATTACACAAAATTATAGTATTTCCTCGCCAGGAATCAAGTTACATAAATCACAACAGTTAAGTGCTTTAGATCGCGCCAAGGGGTTAGCTTCAAAAGGATACTGTAAAAGTACAGATCTAATCGATAAAGATCAGATCGTTAAAAAATAGTTTATTTTTAACGGAAAGAGCGCAAAGAGGGCCAAGGTTTGAGTAGTTTATTTTTTGAAAGACGGGGTATTGAATATGGTGGTAATTGCTGAAGAATCTCAAAATAATACTGGTGGTAAGTTTCCTGATGGACCAAATACTCCCAGGTTTATCCAAACTATCCAGGGGATTTTCCAGCCCAGGAAGTATCTGGAAGAAAGAGTTTTAAAATATGGCGATATTTATAGGGCTAAGTTTAGCGGTTTTCCTGCCCAAGTGGTTGTCAGTAATCCACAGGCAATTCAGGAACTTTTTACTGCTGATTCAAAGCTATTTGAGTCTGGTTCGGGAAATACAATTTTACAGCCTTTGGTGGGAGATTCCTCACTATTATTAATGGATGGCGAGCGCCATTTACATCAGCGACGGCTATTAATGCCTCCTTTTCATGGGGAACGGATGCGGACTTATGGGGATCTGATTTGTAATCTTACTACAGAAACAATTAGTAACTGGGAAATTGGTAAAACTTTCTCGGCTCGTGCGGTGATGCAAGAGATTTCTTTGCGGGTTATCTTACGTGCTGTTTTTGGTGTGGATGAGGGAGAGCGTTTTGAGAAGCTCAGGGTGCTTTTTAAGGAAATGTTGGATTCTTTTAATAGTCCTTTGACTTCTAGTGTACTATTTATTAAGGCATTACAACGGGATTGGGGTCCCTGGAGTCTGTGGGGTCGTTTCTTGCGTAAACGCCAGCAAATTGATGAATTATTATATGGAGAAATTCGAGAGCGACGCAGTGAAAATAATGTCGAGCGTCAAGATATTATGTCATTACTAATGTCTGCTCGGGATGAAGAAGGGCAGGGTATGACAGATGTTGAGTTACGAGATGAGTTAATGACATTGCTATTTGCAGGGCATGAAACTACTGCGACAACTTTAGCCTGGGCATTATACTGGATTCACCATTCACCAGAAGTGAGAGAGAAACTTCTGAAGGAATTAGAGGGAATTAAGACAAGAGATTTTACAGAAATTTCTCGGCTTCCCTATTTGAATGCTGTCTGTTCGGAAACTTTACGAATTTATCCTGTGGCTTGGTTTACTTTTGCTCGAACTTTGAAAGTACCGATGCGAATCCTGGATTATGAATTTCCTGCTGGCACAATGCTGTCTCCCTGTATTTATTTAATTCACCATCGTCCAGATATATACCCAGAGCCTAATAGTTTTAAGCCTGAACGTTTTCTGGAACGTCAATTTTCAGCTTATGAATTTTTGCCTTTTGGTGGTGGTAATCGTCGCTGTATCGGTATGGCATTTGCCCTATTTGAAATGAAACTGGTACTGGTGAATATCTTATCGCAATATACACTTGCTTTAGCTAATAAGCGTCCCATTCAACCTGCTCGTCGCGGGATAACTTTTGCCCCTGCTACTGATGTGCGGATGGTTGTGAAAGGTAAGCGATAATCGGTGAGTGGGGAAGGCTGAAGGCTAAAAAAGTTCAAGATATTAGACTTCTTGCATAAATCCTAGAAGGGTGAAGCATTTGCGGATAAAACCATGGATTTTCCCACTCCCTACTCCCCACTTCCTACTCCCTACTCCCTACTCCCTACTCCCTAGTTTTGACCAGATAAATTTTGGCTTCGCTGACATCAGTAAAGGATGTAAAAGCGAGGAATTTGCTATCACCGGACCAAGTTGGATCTAAATCTGATTCTGGACTATTAGTGAGTTGAGTTTCTTGAGTGCCATCGGCAGCGATTACATAAAGATCGTTATTGCCGTTATTATGAGAGTTAAAAGCAATCTGCTTGCCATCCTGCGACCAAATCTGCTTATATTCATTATATGAATTATTGGTTAAACGAGTTTGTCCCGTACCATCCCGATTCATGATATAAATTTCATGATTGCGATCGCGCACTGATACAAAGGCAATCTTCTGTCCATCCGGCGACCAAGTTGACGCACTCCCTGTTGCGAGTAAAGTTGGGGACACAGGTTGAGTGCTGTCTGTAGCGATTTCGGCTTTATTGGCACAGTTAGTTAGCAGGAAAGTTAGCCCTAATAAGCCAATTGTTATTGGGGATAGTTTTTTAGTCATATAGATTGATTGAAACGACTGTTGCAGGTCAAACTAAAAGACGATGCGGCAGTTTAAAGGTTCCCCTGCTAGCGTTTTATCTGGGGTGGTGCTGCCACAATTAATAAATTGATATAAACTAGTACCAAGTGGCGAAAGTTTCCCACGGACTATACTATTTTTAGGGTATAAACAAACAATTGTAAAATGACCAGTCTATACCAAACCGATTTCTATGCTTGGACACAAGCACAAGCCAAATTACTGCACCAGCAGCAATGGAGTAAACTTGACTTAGCAAATTTAATTGAGGAAATTGAATCCTTGGGTAAACAACAACGCCAGGAATTCAGAAATCGCCTGAGTATTTTAATTGGGCATCTGTTAAAGTGGCAATATCAATCAGAGAGGCGCAGTCGTAGCTGGTTAGCAACAATTAGGGTACAGAGACGGGATACGATCAGACTGCTACGGGATAATCCTAGCCTGAAAAATTACCTACAAGAAACTTTACTAGAAGCTTATGAAAACAGTAGAGATTTGGCTGTCAGCGAAACTAATCTACCATACAAAACATTTCCGCAAAATTGTCCTTATACCTGGGAAGAAATTATCGAAAATAGCTTCTATCCAGGCGAATCAAGTACTGAGATAGATGAATAATTATCATCACAAGGAAGTAGGTGGAATTAAACCTAAAACTACCAGAAGCTGAGAAGTCGAGTTTCTCAAAGATTTACGCCCCTTTTTATTTAGCGGCTATCTGCTTCTCTATGTTTCTCATAAGGAGATAGCACTTACCTTGAAATGTCGAAGGTGTAATGAACATCGCCAGAAAGCCGACAAAACCGGATGTAATTTGTACCTCCTGTACTCGACCATTTGGTACTAGCATAAAGCCAAATTTATCCCCCGGACGCATATCAAAATACTTAGGTGTGAACAGAGAATGGAAGGAATTATGATCTAAACTTCCTGACAAAACATATTTATCTGAGTCTGATAATCCGTGTCCGCCACTTAAATTTAATGGATCTATCCCATCAATTACAACAAGCTGAATATTTTCCATTGGAAATTCTCCGATATAACTACAGGTGACTTGTATACTGTGCTTAACGTGTTAAACGATCAATTGCTTAGTCAATAGGTAAGAATTGCGATGCCGAAGGCGATCGAAGCTATCGCGAAACAATTGCTAAAATAGAATTATCGAGTTGATAAAATCTCCATGGTAAACCAAACAAACAACGAACCAACACTAGAAAACGTAATCGAAAAGTTAGATAAGCTATCTACTGAGGTTGACAGGCTGTCTACCGATGTAGAGAAATTTAACGAGCGATTTTCTAACTATCAGCAAGCGACTCAGTGGGTGGTGCAACTTGCTTTCACTTTGATTGCTAGCGCTACGATTACGGTCATCATCACTTCTGTTTTTAGGAAGTAGTGCCAAACTAGATGTTGCTTTTTAACAACTGCCAGAGAATCAATTCTCTGGCTAATAGCTGAAGTCCGTTTTCTGAGATCTTGCACCATTCTCAATAAAGTTCTATAACCCTTGATTTTCCGTTGATATAACCACCAAAAACCTAGCTTTTTCAGGCTTATTGACATTGGTTCAAGATCTCAGTTAATAACGCACCACACTAGATCAAAATACAATCCTGTATGACTACGTTATTTCAGAAATAACGCTCCGAACACTGTTACGCAGATAGTTAAACGACTCGTCATACTCTTCCATCTGCTTCTCTATACTTCTCATTCTGATCTCCCGTGCTTTAGGATTCTGGATTTTGGCAGCTTCTGTATACTTGCTGTCGAGAAACCCGATTAGATCCTCAAATGTTCTGTCAATTTCTTTGAGAAATGGTGCAACTTTGTCTTTCACCATCCTCGCTGCATCCAGCTTATTGGAGGCTTTCAGTCTCTGTATATGCTGTTCGCATGAGACTTGCAGAGCCTGAAGTTCTGAATTTCTGACATGAACTAGGGACTTTTTAAAAGAGTCAAGCTCAATTTGAATGATTTCAGTTTGTCCTCTAGTCATAGCAGATTTCAAAGCATCAGGAATCATCGGTTTTGAATACCCGTTTCTCTCAGGTAGAGTCATACCCTGATGGATAATACTCATCATTTGATCTGCTCGTTCCGTAACTTTGGATACTGCTGAAGAGCTATTCTCATCAAGATCCTGAGATAGTCTATAATTTGCTCGATCCATGTTGTCTTTTGGGTCAACCATTGTTAATCCTCCATTATCTTAGTTAGTTCAAGCTTTATTGATTAATGACTTCTTTATTGAAGTTATTGATGTCATTTTTCAGTTGTTCGTGATTTTCCTTCGCATCTTCTAGCTTTTCTTCTCCTGTAGCCAGTTTTATCTTGCTAGCAAGAATCTCCTTAACTATTTCTCTCATCATCTCTGGTGTTAACCCTTTTTCAAGGTCATTGAGTAGTCTCCCTATAGAAGCAAAGTTGATTGATTGAATCTCAGTTTCTAGTTTATCGGTGATTCGCGGCAAGATTTTGTCATCTTGCATTGCTTGGAAAGCTATAGTCTCAATCGCTGTTCCTATAGAGTCAAAACTAATTAGCTGGAATTCCCTTTCAATTTTCTGATTAATTCTGTCTTCTAAATTTTGCCTATTCATGAATTCTGGCATCACATCGTTCATAATATCCTGTACTCTCTGGCTAAATTTTTCATGTATTTTCTTTTGTTTATCTACCTCTTTAGATATAGCATCATTGTCCCCTAGTAACTGATTAGCAGCTTTAATTTCTAGCTGATATCGCACAATATTTTGAACGGCAAAGCTACGAGTTTCTTCTTCCTCCATTTCCAAGATGGCATCGTAGGGACTGTATTTTGACAACACTTTACTTAGGATCGGCAAAAGTTCAATCGCTATAATAATTAGTGTTACAAACAAGTCAATAGTTTGGTTAACAGGATCTCCCTGGCTTATCTCTAGCAAAACCTCAAGTCGCTTTTTCAAACCAACTGACTTTTCTAACTGTGGCACTATCTTCTCAGCTTCCGTATCTATCTGTTTTTTTACTCCAGCGATTGCTTGCTCTACTCTTTCAATTTCTGCCTTTATTCTCTCAATTTCTGCGTTAAGGCGATTAAGTTCTTCTTCCTTAAACTTGGAGACAGGTCCCCATCTAGGAATTCCCGTGCCACAAGTACCCTCTTGTTCGCACTTTACTTGTTCGTATGCAGCCTTTCTCTCTAATTTAGTAGTTTCTAGGTTTTTCTCTAGCGCTTGCTTTTTTGAATTAAAATCAGCAACTTTTGGAGCAAATCTTTGGGTGGCTTTAGCAATAGCTTCATCTCTGCTATCAATCTGAATCTGCCCGCTTATTTCGCTATCGAAAATTTGGATTTCGGCAACCTTGCTAATGCCGAAACTGATTAATCCAGCCAGAGCCATACGAGGTACTAAGTTGACGCTTTGCTCAAAAAAGCCACAAAACTGCTCCCAAGTATTTCTTCTATGCTTTTTCTTGATGTTGGTAATCAAAAGTCTGTCGAAAGCTCCAACAATTAAGCCCCAGAATATACCAACACCAATGGATATTTCAAGGGAACCAAATGCCAGGAGTGCTGCACAACCACCAGTGAAAGAGGCTAATAGTGAGATCAGAAGTACAATTGCGCCAATTGAGGCATGTTTTTTCCGCTCTTTTCTGCAATCTGGTCTTTCCAGTATCTTTTCATCAGAAGCCGCGAGCCAGAAAAAGAATTTTAACCGCCAATTCAGTTCGGAGATTTGTTGTTGGTACGAATGTTGTTTGTTTTCAATATTTTCTACCAATTGATCTCACCTCCATAGGGTAAAAGTAAAGAATTATTACAGAGGTTTTGACATTCAAGAGAGGCATTCGCTTAAATTTTATTAATTGAGACTAATTTCCAGTTTCAACAGATTGTCTTCTTGAATTGGTGTTTTTTGTCTCATTCATAATGGTTTCAGCTTCTTGGCATTTTTCTTGAACACCCGCAAGAGCGAGCAAAGCACCTGCCTGATTTTCATTAGAGGCGTAGCTGATTGCTGCCACGACTCCTTCTAGACAATTAGCGACTGTGCGAGTTTGTTGTTTCCATTGCTGAATTTCTTCTATCTGTTCTTCAATCTCGCGTTTGTTACCGCCAATAGTATTTTTCAGATTTTCAATTTCTTCATCTTTCTCTTTCACCTGACTGATAAGGTTTTCTCTTTCCTTCTTAATCTCCTGTAATTCAGCTTTGGTACTATTCAGTTGGTTATTGAAATTTCCGTAAATCAAGCCACCCGCTAGGATAACCACAATACTTATCCCAAAACCAAGAGAGGTTATATTGCTATTATTCATGATTTTTTCCTCGTCATTTCATACAGGGTGCGTTAATCACGCATCCTATGGTAATAAAATGCACCCAAGCTTAATAGCGCTGATTTTGTCCACTACCACTTAGCAAGAACAAACCAGCAAAAGCAACAGTAGTTGTTTAATATTTGTTAGCTTTGTAGATGAAATATCCAAGTCTTTCATTCAGGAAGAGTTGAGCAGTCATGAAAGTATGCGATGATTGCCTCACCAACAGCTTTTGTCACTCCAGCCGCTACCACTGATTTTGCTGCCCATCCGAAAACAGGAACAAAGTCAAGAACCGAGTGTGCGATTTTACTGCCAATGAGTGGGGCTGCAATTGTAGTAAATACTGCTCCAGCATTTGTTCTGTCTAGATCGACATCATAAATCGATCCAACTTGTATGACCATTGTTACATCACCTCCAGTCATTAAATAATGAGAACCTGGAATCCAAGCCACACTTGCAAATCCCAAAGCCCACTTGGTAGTAGCAGAACGTGCCTGCTCTTTCGCTTGTCTCTTATTACATGCAGCCATACAGATAACCATCTCCTTCGAGAACTTTGGTTGTTTTTAGATTAACTCAATTAATCAAAATCTGAACCATCATATTCCTTCACGGTTTTGATTAAAGTTCCAACGCACTTTTAACATAAAAACCCTCATCAGCCATCATCAGCCCTCACCAGCCATCACCAGCCATCAAATTATCAATATATGTTAAATTATTGGGTGGCTTCGCGATCTTATGCTTAATATTATAAACTGAGTACTAGCTGCAACAACCGAAAGAAATGTCTATATCATGGAATGACTTTATAGAAAGAGTAGCTGAGGCTTATGGTATGTACGAGGGGGATGCTAAAGAGGCATTCTTAGCCAGATTTGCAGAAAAAAATCTGGCTAAGAAAGAGTCTTCTGTCGCAATTCAGTTAGAAATTGGTCAAGCTACTCTAGAAAGGCGACTGGCAAAAGTATATGTTGCATTCACTCTAAGTTGCCCTACTCTCAATACTGATAGACGGGGTAAATTTATGATCTTGCGAGACTGGCTAAAACAGAAATATAAGGACTACGAGAAAACAGGAGAATTGCCAAAACCACCTGCTACCTCGAACTTGGAAGTGGCAGAAAATGCGATCGCTCCCACAACTCCAAATTGGGAGATATCAGAAGACTTATATGTAGATCGCCTTCCTGTGGAATCTCAGTGTTATCAAGCCCTTTTGCTGCCCGGTTCTCTGGTTCGGATTAAAGCCCTCAGACATATGGGCAAGACATCTCTCATTGCTAGAATTATGGCTAAGTTAAAAGCTCTTAATGGCTACAGATCTATAATTTTGAGTCTTAAGCTAGCAGATAAAACACATTTCAATAACCTTAAGAAATTTTTGCGTTGGTTTTGTAGTAATGTCAGTAGGGATCTGCATTTACCTAATCGTTTAGATGATTACTGGGAAGAGGATGCTGGTAGCAAGTCTAACTGTACAACCTATTTTGAAGAGTATCTTTTGCCTGAAGCTGATAGTCCATTTGCCTTATGCTTGGATGACGTAGATTTAGTTTTTCCCTATCGTGAAATTTATGAAGACTTTTTCAGTCTCTTGCGCTCTTGGCATGAGAGGGCAAGGAGCCATCAGATTTGGAGAAAACTGCGGTTGGTGGTGGTACACTCAACGGAAGTTTATATACCTTTAAATATCAATCAATCACCATTTAATGTAGGGGTACAAATTGAATTGTCAGACTTTACCAGCGAAGAAGTCCAATCCTTTGCCAAGCTGCATAAATTAGATTGGGATTCAGTTCAAGTCGAGCAAATTATGGAAATGGTGGGAGGGCATCCCTATTTATTGCATTTAGCTTTTTCTCATCTAAAATCTTGCCAAGATCTTAACCTAGATTTATTTTTGCAAATGGCAGATAAAGAATCCGGGATTTATAGCAGTCATCTGCGAGAAAAATTGTCATTTTTACAACAAGATATGGGGTTATCTGTTGCCTTTAAAAAAGTAGTCACCGCAACTGGTGGCGTGCAATTAGATCCCATCCAAACTTATAAATTAAATCGCCTGGGTTTACTGAAAATCTCCGGAAATGAGGTGAAGCCGCGCTGCAATTTATATCGTCAGTATTTGTGCCATCATCTGGGGGATATCCAATGAATGCAGCTTTCCCCTATCGCTTTAGCGGTGGTAGTCTAGATCCTGAAGACCCTACTTATGTCAGGAGATCCGCAGATAAAGATTTCTATAAAGGGCTAAAGGCTGGAGAATTTTGCTATGTATTTAATTCTCGGCAAATGGGTAAGTCTAGTTTACGGATTCAGACTAAATACAAATTGCAAAGTGAAGGAATTGCCTGTGCCGAAATCGATTTAACTGGAATTATTAGTAAAGAGACTACTAAGGAGCAGTGGTATTTAGACATTATTAAAGAACTGATCGGCTCTTTCCAACTAAAAATAAATCGGCGTACCTGGTGGCGCGAACACAACGACCTCAGTCTCGGACTTCGTTTCAAGGTGTTTATTGAAGAGATTTTACTGGCACAAATCAAAGAAAAAATTGTTATCTTTTTTGATGAAATTGACAGAGTTATTGACTTAAATTTTGAGCTTGATGATTTTTTTGCCCTGATTCGAG
The DNA here is from genome assembly GCF_024178385.1 of Limnofasciculus baicalensis BBK-W-15. Taxonomy (GTDB): domain Bacteria; phylum Cyanobacteriota; class Cyanobacteriia; order Cyanobacteriales; family Coleofasciculaceae; genus Limnofasciculus; species Limnofasciculus baicalensis. Next base: position 27,505 of record NZ_JAMZMM010000021.1, read on the forward strand.
CCTTCTATAGCAAACGCGCTACCAATCCCGACTATAAACGCCTCACTTTTGCCTTGTTGGGGGTAGCGATACCATCAGACTTAATTCAAGACAGAAAGCGCACGCCCTTTAACGTAGGTCACGCAATCGATCTCAAAGGATTTCAACTCAACGAATGTGTTACTTTAGAAAAGGGATTAGTGGGAAAAGTCAGTCATCCCCAAAGAGTACTGGAAGAAGTTTTGAAGTGGACAGGAGGTCAACCGTTTCTAACTCAAAAACTCTGTTGGATTGTTGCTAATTCAGAAACTTTGATTCCTGATGATAGTGAAGCTAAATCAGTCGATGATTTAGTGCGATTGCGCTTGATTGAAAATTGGGAATCTCAAGATAATCCACAACATTTAAGAACAATACGCGATCGCATCCTCCACAGTCAGGATAGTTCTGAGCAATTACTAAAACTATATCAAAAAATTCTGAAACGAGGAGCAATACCCGCTAAAGACAGTCGCGAAGAAATAGAATTGCAGCTATCAGGATTAGTCGTCAAGCGCGATGGAAAATTAACGGTTTATAACCCCATTTATGAGTCTGTATTCAATGAAACTTGGGTCAAGGAACAGTTAAATAGTTTCCAGTCTGAATCTCCAATTATCCCAGGTTGGACTCCACTGGTAGCCAGTTTAGCTGTAACTGTTTTGGTAATGGGAGTGCGATGGCTGGGTTTATTGCAATCCTTGGAATTGAAAACATTTGACCAACTAATGCGGAAACTTCCATTAGAATCAGAAGATAATCGTTTTTTAATCATCGGGGCAGATGAACGAGATATTGATGGTGATGGGTATGGTTATCCATTACCAGATGCGATAATCGCTCAACTTCTAGACAAACTTCAGGAGTATCAACCCGCAGCTATTGGCTTAGATATCGTCCGAGATCAACCTGTGCCAAAAACTGATATTCACGGTTATCAAGCATTTGTTACTCATCTAAAACACAATAAACAACTGATTACTCCATGTGCATTTGATAAAGATCCAAAGGAAAGTATTAAACCTCCACCGGAAAGCATAGAAGAACAAACAGGCTTTGTTGATTTGTACAGTGACAAAGATTTTAACCCGCAAGACGACACTATTCGTCGCTACCTTTTATCCCGTACTCCAAACAAAGGTGATCCACTTTATCCTTGCGCTACACCCTATTCGTTTAGTTGGCAACTGGCATACTTATACTTAAAAGATCGGGGTATTTTAGTAACATTTGATGCAGCAGATAAAAACTCGAAGTTTGGTTCTATTGTTGTTAGACGATTAGAAACCCATAGTGGAGGATATCAAAATTTAAAGACGTTTGCGGACGGCAACCAACTGCTAATCAATTATCGCAGAACTCACAATCCTCAGAAAATTGCCCAGCAAGTCACAGTTAGAGATATTCTGACAAATAGCAATAACTTTGACCCCACTTGGATTAAGGGTAGAGTTGTCCTTATTAGCGTTACTGCTGATAGCGATAAAGATGTTCACAATACACCATACGGGAAAATGGGAGGGGTATTCATCCACGCTCATGTAGTTAGTCAAATCCTCAGTGCGGTTGAGGATAATCGACCTCTTTTATGGTGGTTGCCTATGTGGGTAGAGACTTTTTGGGTATTATTTTGGTCATGGACAGGTGGGGTAATAATTTGGCAATTGAGATCGGGATTGTACCGAGGGATAGCAGTTACTCTTTCTCTAATTTTTTTATATGGATTATGCTGGATTTTATTAACAAAAGGAGGTTGGATACCTCTATTTACGTCAGGATTAGCGTTAGTTATTTCTGGAGGTATTGTCGGATCATACATAACTGTTAGGAATAAACAATCTAACTAAGATTGAGTAAAAAATCATACTGGACACTACTAATTATGAGCAATAAACATAGCAAAATCGCTGTCACAATCGCTTTAGTACTGGGGACACTAATCGGTAGTTGCCCACTGGCAAAAACACAACCTAGTAAACAAGCAAATTCTGAGCGACCAAAACCTCCAGATACTGGGACACCTTCAGGAGATCCGACTCCAGGCACAAGGCGGCCGGAGGCAAGTTGTAAAGAGACGGGTAAACCTTTAACTGCCTTATTTGCTAACAATGGGAAAGACTTTACAGTCTCAGAATATCCAACATTTTGGTTTTATATTCCCTATCCTCCTGAAGATATCAGCGATATGGAGTTTTTTATCGTAGAAGAGACAACAGATAAACCTATCTATGATGTGTCTATCAAGTTAACTGAAAAACCAGGAATTATCAAAATTGCGATGCCAACCGAATCCAAGTATGCTCTCAAACTGAACGAAACTTATCGTTGGCGTTTAAATCTTGACTGTCAACCCAATAAAAGCATTGAACCTGACCTAGTTTTAAGCGGATTTATCAAAAGAGTTTCACTAACCTCAATACTGCAAAATCAATTAGAGGCTATGAAACTTAAAGAGTACATTGCCTACCAAGATAATAATATTTGGTATGATGCTATTACGACATTAGCTGAACAGTATTCAGATAATTTACAGAATCGAGAGTTAGCGGAAGATTGGCAGAAACTCTTAAATAACTTAAATTTTTCTTGGATTAATGGAGAAGCATTCGTTGACTCAGGGGTAACCCAGATACCGGACTTCTCCAAGAAGTCGGGTATCTAGAGAATCACAGCCAATTTCCCACCAAAATATAGGCTGCCCAATAATCAGGGGTTCGATATTTTGCTTCATCTAATAGAGATTGTTGCGCTAGATGAAGTGCTTCCCCTTTAGGAACTCCATCACTTAAATTTTTGTAGAAATTCTCCATCAGTTTCACCGTAGATTCGTCATTTACTTGCCACAAAGTTGCTACCGTACTCCGTACCCCGGATCTCACAGCTAATCCAGCTAATCCTAGAGTTGCTCGATCATCTCCCTCTGCTGTTTTACAAGCACTCAGGACAAGTAATTCTATCGGTTGAGCAAACTGTTCATTAGTACTTCTGAGCAAATTATTCAAATCTTTTGCCCTCAGAAGTTCCCCTTTATTATTTTCAGCGCCATGGATAAGAATATATGTCTCTTCAGGATCGGAACTAAAGTTACCGTGAGTTGCTAAGTGAATTAGAGAAAAGTCACCTGAAGCCAGTTTTTGTTGCAGATTTATTCTCGTAAATTCTGAATTTTGAAGGATTTGGCTAGACGAAACCGTATTTTGAATTGTCTGCAATTCATTTGTCACATTAATTTTGTGAAAATTGCGATCGCCAACTTGGATTGACTCGCTGATTCCCGCGCCTAACAATTCCCCTCCTCTGGCTAGAGGTTGCAAATCGAAAAGCTTTGAACTTGGCAGGAGAACTAGAGCATATTTTTTCTGAATTAAATACTCGTTGTTTTCTTCATCATACAAAACTGACATGGGAATATTTCGCAAATCTCCATCCAAAACAAATACTAAAGTTTCAATTGTATCGCTCTGTTCAAGATACTTCTCAAGGGGTTGGAGTAACCATTTATAAACCTCTTTTGATGTTTGTTTGGTTTCCCCTCCCTTCCCGCTGACTATGAATTTTAGCATTTCACTCAAGGTGTTTTTCACAACTATCTGATCGATAAAAGTCTTATGGTTTATTAGGGGCTGCTCTGGCAATTGAAAAATTACTTCTAATCTATCTTCTAGAAGAATGGCATAAATAAATGCGGCTTTAGGATCTACATATATTTCCCGATCTCGCTGCGCTTTTAATAAAAGATTGCAGCCTAAAAAGTTTTCCAATTCAGCTACTTGCAGGGAGTCAATAGCCTCAATTGCTCGTTTGAGATTGTCTTGACTAGGTTGAGAGGTTCCATCCTTTCCCAAAAGCAAATCGACAAACTCTCGATAAACAGGTTCCACATTATCTCGAAAAGAAAACTGCTCCTCTATGTTAATAGATAGCAAATCTTGACGGACAATCTGCAAATCTTTGACAGCAGCATCATAAACCGCGATCGCACCTTCAATGTTACCCTGTTTTCTATATATTCTCCCTAACTGCCACTCCCACTGATAAGTAATATCGTAAGCCAGAATTGATTTAGCTATTGTACTAGCCTTTTCAGTTAACTTTTGTGCCTCAGATAAATCGTTCATCTCCTCATATAAACCACCAATAGTACCAATAGCATAAGCTTCAGCCCGTTTATTATTCAATTTTTGTCCCTGCTGCAACGCATCGTTCGCATATTGAATCGCCTCGTATTTCTTGCTAAATAAACTCAAAATCTCAGCAAAATTCAGCTTAGTATAAACTGTTATTACGCTCTCAGGTAAACTAGTAATCTCTGATTCGATTTCCGGCACTAAAGCCTCTGCTTCCCGATTGGGCTTTTCCTCATTCAACCATTTATCGAATTCCAGCAATAAACTCAGTCGGTTGATTTTTGCCTGAATTTGTGTAATCTTATTCCCAGAATAATTACTTACTTCTCGATAGTAATCTAAAGCTTGTTCTGCATTGTTTTTTGCTTCATTTTTATACTTGCTTGAATTACTTCTATTATATCTATCCACTTCCCTCTTGTATAAACCACGTTCAGTATTGCCCAAACTTAGTAGCGCCGCACTTATATCTACATCAGATTTATACTCCTGAGCAATTTTTAAACTTATCTCCAAAGCTTCCATAGATAAATCTAAATTACCAATATTCCGCAAAGCATCACCAAAAGTCCGCAACGCAATCGCACTTATCAAATTAGGCGATTGTCCCGGAATATTTTTGTCTCCCTCATTGGCGCAGCTATTATCTTTCTCATTTATCTTATCCTGACATTGTTCTTGACTATTTTTGTCTACCTCACTTGAAGCATCACAGATATTCTCCTGACTATCTATATCTACAGCAGGCAATAAAACCTGACAAGCACGACGATATTGCCCCAGCGCTTGCAAAGCAATACTCTGATTAACTATACTCCCGATAACACCTTCCTTATTACCTAACTCTTCGTACAATTTCATCGCTTCTTCCCAACTTTTTAAAGCCTCCTCATTTTCACCTAAAGCCAACTGCTGATGTCCTTCATTTGTGATAGAATTAGCTTGAATTTCCAACTCCTCTGGCGGAGTCGAGGCAAAAACCGGAGATATCGCCGAATTTCCTAATTTGCCATGTCCCCAGGTAATTAAGAGAATTATGGCTAGTGTGAGGAATAGATATTTGATAATAAACTTGACTTTTCGGAAAAATAAAATTATTGGTTTTGCCATATCCTTAATAATATCTGGACTACAAAAGTTCGTAGTAGGCGATTTATCGCCTCAACCAGCAATAAATTGCTTACTACAAACTCTTTTCCTCATCGTCTTTTCAGTCCATTTTAACTGATAACTTGCACCATTGTCAGTAAGCTGCCAAACCCGCCGTAGAATTAATTATACGGCTAATAGCTCAAGTCCATTAAAATGGACTAAAATTCTAATTCAGTCAGTTTTAACTGACTTAAGCTATTAGACAGTGGTTT
>NZ_JAMZMM010000214.1 GCF_024178385.1 Limnofasciculus baicalensis BBK-W-15
GATTTATTACTAATATATAGCATTTCTAAATGGGTCCTCAACCCAGACGCGGGCAAGATGCCCGCGCTACAAGTTTACGACTAATTTAGAATAGAATTGCGATCGCAGCACGCAAATGGATTGGGGCAATAGACTTGGATTAAAAGGGCACGGGGAAAAGGCAACAAGGGAATTTCCTAACCAATAAACGTAGTGCTATAACAAACAACCAATAACAAACAACAAACAACCAATAATTAATTAAAATATCTACTTGATATAGGAGAATTTGCCCACTTCTTCATATAGCATAAATCTGGTGATGTTTTAAACCATTCCTGGATAGTCTCCAGCATCTGTTTATTTTTGGAATTAACAGAGATTGAAGTATCAAGTATTCCTTGGCGCTCGATTGGACAGAAAATGCCAATTGCTTTGCCAGAAATCAAGCTTTGTGGTACAAATCCCCAAAAGATTTGTTTTCCATTAGCAATTAGCAATTCCCCTATTTTCCCCGCTGAATTTGTTTAACTGTTTGATACATTTCCGGAAGGCGACTGTAAATTGCTGATATTTTCAAAAATAGTTTGTGCGGGATAGCGGGAATTCCTGAGACAATTGCGCCTGATTCTATATTATTATGAATTCCAGCTTTTGCAGTTGCGATCGCGCCATCGCCAATTTGAGCCTGATTCGCTACTCCCACTTGCCCAGCCAGAATTACCCTATTCCCTACTTTCACGCCACCTGCTAACCCAGCTTGCCCTGCAATAGCGCAGCCGGAGCCAATTTGACAACCATGTCCAATTTGGACTAAATTATCAATCTTGGTATTCTTGCCAATTCGAGTTTCACCAACAGCGGGACGATCGATTGCCGTATTGCAGCCTATTTCTACGCCATCTTCTAATATCGTATAGCCAGATTGTTCCATTTTTAGCCAGCCATCGGGAGTTGGCACAAAACCAAAGCCTTCTGCACCGATAACAGCGCCACTGTGGATTACGCAATCTGCCCCAATCCTAGTCCGTTCATGGATAGTACAGTTAGCATGTAAAATAGTGCGATCGCCAATTTCCACATGAGGATAAATTACCACATTGGGATGGATCGAGGCGCGATCGCAAATTTTCACTCCCGCCTGAATTACCACATGAGCGCCAATATAAACATCCTCCCCGATTTGAGCATCCGGGTGAATCACAGCCGTGGGATGAATTTCTGGTGCAGGTTGCCAGGGTTGGTAGAAAATTGCGATCGCTTTAGCAAATAATAATCTTGGCTCAGTTATGGCAATCCAAGCAATCCCTCTTTCTGTCGCTTTTGCCTGCAAAGCTTCATCTTGGGGCAAAATTAAAGCCGAAGCATCAGTTTTACTCACCATTGAAGCAAACTTCGCCCCCTCAATATAACTAAGAGTGCCACTAGTTGCTTCATCAACCGCAGCAACACCTGTAATTTCTGGGTTGCACAAGGGGCTAGTGGTTAGACTATTGCAGGCTGCGGCTACATTGAGGGTTTGCAGGATTTCACTAAATTTCATTGCCTAATTGGTCCATTAGAATCAATTGTCACTGTTCCATTTTGATCGACTGTGACTACACTTTCAATGTTATATATTGAAGACATCGGTCTGCGCCCTTTAAATGTGAAAGTCCAGCTTCCCTCACTATTTTCCACATAAGGAGCCTGATTTGCCAAACCGTGCATTGATGCTTCTGCGCGATAATTACCCAAACCACCATTTTCTCTCTCGACTGCCATTCTAGCTAAGTTTTTGGCACGATTGAGTTCAATTCCGGTGCTAATCTCATTTTGGGGGCTTGGCTGGGCTTGGATTGAAATTGCTCCCAGTAGTAGGGTGCTTAAGGTAATCGCAGAAATCGCAGCAATTTTTTCGATCATACTCCTCCAGAATTGTTTTTCAATACTACACTATTGAGACAGATTTGTTAATCGAAGATTCTCCTAAATCCCCCTACCCTTCCCGAAGGCTTCGCCAACAAAAGGGGACCCTCAAGTAAATTATCCCCCTCTTGTTAAGGGTGGCTGGAGGGGATTGAGGGGTTGGAAAAAATACCCTTATCCCCTACTCCCTACTCCCTACTCCCTACTCCCTACTCCCTACTCTCTCTCTTGACGATTAAACTAATGAGTTGTTTCCCATGGCTTCACCTGCCAGCCAAGCGGTACTCCAGGCACTTTGAAAATTAAAGCCACCTGTCACACCATCAATATCCAGGATTTCCCCGGCAAAGTAAAGTCCTCGACAAATGCGGCTTTCCATTGTTTTAAAGTCTACTTCCTTTAAGTTGATACCGCCACAGGTGACAAATTCCTCCTTAAAAACACCTTTTCCTTGAATAATATAACGTCCTTGAGTTAGTTCTTGAATCAACAAGTTTAGCGCATTTTTCGATAAATCTGCCCATCTTTGCTCTGCTCCAATCCCAACATGATTCAACAAGCTAACCCAGAGACGTTTAGGAATAGGAATAGGGCAACTGGTAGTAATCATCCGACGAGAAAGTTGAGATTTGACTGCTAGGAGCATTTCTCTTAGTTTATCTGACTTATAGTCAGGTAGCCAATTAATAATTAATGGTGTCTGATAGCGACAGTCGTGGAGAAATCTCGCCCCCCAGGCAGATAATTTTAGTACCGCAGGACCGCTAACTCCCCAGTGTGTAATTAGTAATGGACCTGTTTGTGCTTTTAGTACTTTACCAGCTTCAGGTAAATGGATAGAAGTATTATTGACACTAACCCCAGCTAAATCCTGGCAGCGAGGATCGCGAATTGTGAAGGTAAATAAAGATGGTACAGGAGATTCAATAGAATGGCCATTATCTTTTGCGCAATGATATCCTAGGGGATTACTACCTGTGGCAATCAAAACGCGATCGCATTCTATTATATCACCATTCTTTAGTTGTATTTGGAATTGGGGAATGGGTAATGGAGAATTGGGAATGGGGTGTGGGGAAACTAATTTGACGGGCGTAGAAGTACGGATTTGGACTCCGGCTAAAATAGCAGCATTAATCAGACAATCCACTATAGTTTGAGAATTATCTGTGACGGGAAAGATCCGCCCATCAGCTTCTGTTTTCAGTTGAACACCTTGGGATGCAAACCAAGCGATGGTATCTTTTGGTTGAAAGCGAGTAAATGCTCCTCGCAATGCTTTTCCACCTCTAGGATAAGCTTGAACTAACATAGCAGGATCGAAGCAAGCGTGTGTCACATTACATCTGCCACCACCAGAAATACGAACTTTACTTAATACATGTGGTGATGCTTCGAGTAAGATGACTTGGGTGTGGGGATGGTTTGCTGCACAGGTAATTGCACCAAAAAATCCAGCCGCACCACCACCGATAACGACTATTTTTAAATTAGACAAGGGAATGGGGAGTGGGGAATGGGGAGTAGAATAGTTTTTTAGTTATTAGCCATGAGCCATTAGCCATTAGCCATTAGCAAAACTATTCCTCTATAAGTTCAAAATCCGATTTAGTAGCGCCGCAGGTTGGACAAACCCAATCATCTGGGATGTCTTCAAAGGCTGTACCGGGTTGAATACCGCTATCAGGATCTCCTTCTTCTGGATCGTATTCATAGCCGCAAACTGTACAAATGTATTTCTGCATTTTCACAAGATCCTTGTTAGTGTTGGTGTTGGTATGGGAATGAGATTGAAGTATATTATCTCATAATGGGGAGTAAAGGAGAAGTGATTTCTATTGCCAATATCGATAAATAGCATAAGCAAGTGTCACCACGCCCGTAACAATTGCCGTTTCATCCACATCAAATAGGGGGTGATGTAGAGGATAATTAAGCCTATCTTTAAATCCCACACCAAGACGAAACATAGTACCCCGTGCATGTTGCAAATACATAGAAAAATCTTCAGCACCCATAGAAGGTTCTAATAAAATTTGCACTTTTTCACTACCCCAAGCTTCTTTTGCTGCTGCTTCTACTAGCTGAGTTAAAGCTAAATCATTTTGCACTGAAGGCACACCCCGTCGATAATTTACCTCACACTTAGCGCCATAAGTTTGACAAACACTTGTGACAATATTTTCAATCCATTGAGGTAAATTAGCATGAGTTTCTGGATGGAGCGATCGCACTGTTCCTGCTAATCTTACTCGATCGGCAATTACATTAGGCGCTCTTCCCCCATTAATTTGTCCAATTGTTAATACTATTGGGCGTAATGGATTCTGAGTACGACTAATTGCTTGCTGCAAATTAGTAATAACTTGTGCAGCAATCCAAATCGCATCAATTGCTTCATGAGGGCGCGCACCATGTCCAGATTCTCCTGTAATAAATATTTCTAAATCATCTGCGGCTGCGGTTAGTGCGCCGTAGCGAATACCAATCGAACCTCCAGGAATTGTCGGGAAAACATGAACACCAAAAATAGCACTAACATCGTTCATTGCCCCATCTTGTACCATCCAATTTGCACCCTGGGCAATTTCCTCCGCAGGTTGGAATAAAAAGCGCACATTTCCTGGTAATTGTTCTGGCAAACTAGAAAGAACCATCGCCGTACCCAAACCTACTGTAGTATGAATATCGTGACCGCAAGCGTGCATAACTCCCAGTTTCCGCGAGGCAAATTCCAGATGAGTGATTTCACTGATGGGTAAGGCATCCATATCCGTGCGGAGTGCAACTAATCTGTCATCCGTACCTCCCACCAACTCACCAATTACCCCCGTTTTCCCAATCGCTTCTTGTACAATAAGTCCACAGGATGATAACACGCCTGCAACATAAGCGGCGGTTTGGTACTCTTGTCCACTTAATTCAGGATGGGCATGAATATGGCGGCGAATTTCAATTAGGCGAGGGGCGAGTTGTTGCGCTAAGTCTTTAATTCGGGTAAGCATAAGATTATTGGGAATTGGGAATTGGGAATTGGGAATTGGGAATTGGGAATTATGCAATTATGCAATTAGTAAGAAAAATTATGAAAACTTACGACTGGATTGTAGTTGGTGGCGGTATTACTGGTGCTGTTTTAGCTTACGAGTTAGCCACCAAAGGCTTACGGGTTCTAATTATAGAGAAAGATACCAGACTGTCTGGGGCAACCCCTTATAGTTATGGCGGTATTGGTTACTTGTTTGGTACATCAGAATTAACGCGGTTATTGTGCCAGGAAGGGATAAAATGTCATCGTCAGTTATCAGCAGAATTAGAAGCTGATACCCAATTCAGGGAATTGGATTTAATCATGACTATTCCCGCTGATGAAGACCCCCATAAAGCTGTTACTAACTATGCCCAGTTTACCATAACGCCAAAACTAATCTCTGTTAAAGATGCTTGTGATTTAGAGCCTTTGCTAAATCCAGATGCGATCGCAGGTGCTTTAATTATCCCTCATGCTCATATCCATCCTGGATATACCACCCAAGCATACCACCAAGCCTTCTTGCGGGCTGGAGGTGAATTTGCAATCGGTAAAGTCATGGAACTTTTACAAAAACGAAATTCTATCCAGGGTGTAAAAACAATTAACCAAACCTATTATGCTGCTAATACTGTTATCTGTGCAGGTGGACTTAGCCGCGCCTTACTTAAAGCATCTGCTATTTCCATTCCCTTGTATTTTACCCATGCGGAAATGATTGAAACGCCACCAGTTAATCTCAAATTAAGAACTACAGTAATGACAGCCAATTCGCAACGATTTCAACTGGAAAAGCAAGCCACTACACCTGAATTTGATCCCTTATGGGATGAGCCGGAAAACGAACTAGTACCACCAATTTTAGATCCTGGGGCGATTCAGTTTCTTGATGGTAGTTTACGGATGGGTCAAATTAGCCGAATTATTACTAATCCTTATGCTAAAATAGATCCTGTAGCTAGTGAAAATGCCATTCGCCAAGAAGTTGGCAAAGTCTTACCTGCTTTGGAAAATATACCCGGAACTTGGCATCATTGTTTAGTCGCCTTTAGTAATAATGGATTGCCTATTGTTAATGCAATTAATAACGTGGCAGGAGGTTATATTTTTTCAGGATTTACCAATCCTTGGGTATTAGTGCCACCCTTAGCCAAGCGTTTTGCTAATTGGGTTACTGGAGAGGAAGATAATATTATCACTCAGTTGTCTTCGACTAATTAAAAACCTAATTCCCCAGCCCCTTCCTCCCTTACTGATAAGCTGCTGTCCATCTAAATTGGATATTGAAATTTTTGAAAGCGGTAACATGAATGAGACATTAATTGTTGCACATTCCGTATTCTCTGTTAAGAGTTTCCTGTTCCCTATTCCCTGGGATAAATAAATCATCTAAATCACCACCATGGAATCAACCACCACCAAAGCCCTAAAAGAATGGGCAGTTGCCATCAATGCCTTAGAAGAAGGTAAAACAATAATGCTCATGCGCAAAGGCGGAATTCGTGAAGAGAGTAACCGCTTCCAAGTTACATGCGGTGCCGAAGGCAGGCGTTGCCATCGCATTTTACTCTACCCCACATACGAACATCAACAACCCAACCTATTAAAACCCGAATATGCCCCCCAAGTCACACCTGTACCATCAGGCTGGCATCCAGAAACAGTAAAAATTAGTAGTGTTGCCAAAATCACAGATATTTTCAAAATAAGCGAACAAAAAACACTAACCTCACTGCTACCCCACCACATCTGGAACGAAGAATTTGCCACCACCAGACTCAAATGGAAACCCAAACAACCACTATATATATTATTACTCCGCACCTACAAACTACCATCAACCTCAACAATCCCTTACCAACCTGAATACGGAGGATGTCGCTCATGGATAGATCTAAATCAACCAATTTCCCTAACAGAAATAAAACCAGTCATAGACGATAATAACTACACCCAACAAATAGCCCAAATTCACCAGATTATTAGAGAGAATTAGTCAAATCCTCTGTGTACCTCTGCGTTAACCTCCGTGCCATCTGTGTTAAAAAAAGCCCCAACTCCTTACCAATAAAACCCATCCTCAAACCATCCGCTCCATCCGCCGAAAATCAACCTCAATTTCCGCCCACAAAGAGCGATTATGAGGATCGGTTTTCAAAGCCTTCTTCAAATAAATTCTCGCCTTTTCCAACTGCCGTTCCTTCACCAACTGTCGTCCCCAACACTGATAAGCGATCGCGTGCCACTGACGAACTTCTGGATCTTGAGGAATCCGCTGTGCTAACCCTTCCACAAGAGCGATCGCACGAGCAAACCGCCCTTCCTTGAGAAGCTGCTGTAAGTGATTATAGGAACTCCACTTAAGCTGCTGTTCAACCTCTGACAAGGGCGGATAAACAGTAACCGATGGCGGTTTGCGAGTGACTTTGACAGTAGGTGGCGACTCTTGTCTGACTTTAAATTCCGGCTCAGGCGTTACCGCCTGAGACGAAACAGCAGAGCTAGGGTTGCCAGAGAGTTTGACAAGATTAAGGAGCAGCTTATAAGCCTCAGTTAACTCAATAAATTTTGATTGAGCTAATAATTTATTGTCTGTGTTGACATCTGGGTGATATTTACGTGCCAAACGCCGATAGGAGGCTTTAATGTCAGCGAGGGAAGCTCCATAATTTAGACCCAAAATGCGATAGTAATCCGCCAGCTTCATTGAGGATTGTAATATGCAATTTTAGATTTACCTCTGCTTAGTACTCATTTTCCTATCTCTCCTCAATCACCTTATCAATCAATCCGTATTCTTTCGCTTCTTGAGCGGACATGAAAAAGTCGCGATCCATATCTTTTTCAATCTTCGCTAAAGGCTGACCTGTATTTTTGGCGTAGATAGAATTAAGTTGATGGCGAATCCGCAGAATTTCTCTTGCCTCAATCTCAATATCCGTCGCTTGTCCTCGGGTTCCGCCAGAGGGTTGGTGAATCATAATTCGGGAATTGGGTAAAGCCATCCGTTTCCCTTTCTTCCCAGCAGTAAGGAGAAAGGAACCCATTGATGCTGCTAAACCCACGCAAATGGTTACTACATCCGACTTTATATGCTGCATGGTATCATAAATCGCCATGCCTGCTGTGACTGAACCACCAGGAGAGTTGATGTAGATATAAATATCTTTGTTGTTATCTTCCGAATCCAGATAAAGCATCACCGCGATAATCTGGTTGGCAATCTCATCATCGACATCTTTACCCAGAAAAATAATCCGTTCTCGATAGAGGCGATTGTAGATATCAATCCAATCTGTGTAAGCAGAGCCAGGTAGCTGATAGGGAACTTTGGGAACGCCGATAGGCATAGTTTTCTCCTAATTTTAAATTAAGGGAGTGGGGAATTGGGAGTGGGGAGTGGGAAATTAAGAGACTACCGCCGCGATCGCAGGAGGAACTTCACTGGGTTCCAGGACGCGATCTATTAAACCGTATTCTTGCGCTTGTTGGGGTGTCATGTACAACATCCGCTCCATATCCTTCACAATTTTTTCTGGCGCTTGACCTGTATTGCGGGATAGGATACCGATCATCGTTGCTTTATTCGCTAACACTTCCTTTGCCCGAATTTGGATATCCGTCGCTTGTCCGCGAGCGTAACTTTTAGGCTGATGTAGGACAATAGAGGCATTAGGCAAGCTAGCTCTACAGCCTTTAGTACCCGCTGAGAGGAGCATTGCTGCCATCCCCATCGCCGAACCAATGCAGATAGTATTGATTTGGGGCTTGATATAGTTCATCGTGTCGCAGATGGCAAAGGCTTCTGTTTCAAAGCCCACAGGTTCACCATCATAACGGGAGGTGCCAGTGGAGTTGATGTAAATTTTAATCGGCTTATCCGGATCTTGGTACTGTAAATACAGCAATTCGGCGACAATCAGCTCAGTCACCGCAGGTATCAAGGGCAGCCCCAGATAGACAATTCGCTCATTGAGTAGCAGTGAGGGTAAGTCTGGCGGTGGTGTCCGATAGTTCGCACGACCATAGTAAGTGGATTGAACAGCCTGAATTGGTAATTTCATCGTGTTTGGTTTGGGGCTTTTACCTAAGAGCAATAATCGCGCTATCTTTAAAACATATTAGCGTGCCTCTGGGCTGGTTTGTAGCCGTTCTAGCAAGATTGAACTAGTGCTATGCTAAAAGAAAGCAAAATAAGCTAGTATTTGGGTGCTATGCTAAACCCGGTTTCGGGATCTGCCCATAGACTGACAGAAAACCAGAAAAGACACGCTCGTTTCCCGCATACCGTGTATTCTTATGAAAGTTGGTTTGTATCCTGCACTTGATGATGCCAATCTTGATGCTGATCGAGCAACAAGTAACCGTTTGCTCTCTGTGGCGATTTCTGCGATCGCAGATTCTTTGGATCGTTCAGTTCCCTTAAATTTGTGTCTGGTGCTAGATCACAGTGGTTCAATGGGGGGACAGCCCCTGGAAACGGTGAAAAAAGCAGCGATTGGTTTAGTCGATCGACTAAATCCTGGCGATCGCATTTCTGTAGTAGCTTTCGATCATAGAGCTAAAGTGCTGGTGAGCAATCAGGCGATCGAAAATGTGGATAAAGTTAAAAAACAAATCCAACGACTTGAGGCTGATGGCGGTACTGCTATTGATGAAGGTCTTAAACTGGGTATTGAAGAAGTTGCTAAAGGTAAGCAAGATAGTGTATCTCAGGTGTTTTTGCTCACGGATGGCGAGAACGAACATGGTGATAATAAACGCTGTTTGAAATTAGCCCAACTCGCGATTGAACGGAAGTTGACGATTAGCTCCTTGGGTTTTGGGGCTAACTGGAATCAGGATATCTTAGAAAAAATTGCTGATGCTGGGGGCGGTAGTCTCTCTTATATAGAGAAACCCGAACAAGCAGTAGCAGAGTTTGGGCGTTTATTCAACCGGATTCAAACAGTTGGATTGACTAATGCCTATCTCCTATTCGATCTTATGCCTAATGTACGGTTTGCCGAACTAAAACCAGTTGCTCAAGTGGCTCCCGATACAATTGAATTGCCACTGCAAAAAGAAGGTTCTCGGTTTATAGTACGTCTGGGCGATTTGATGACTGATGCCCAGCGTGTCATCTTGGGTAACCTTTATATTGGGAAACTGCCACAAGGGAGTAGAGCGATCGCGAATGTCCAAGTACGTTACGATAATCCAGGGGCGGGACAAGAAGCATTACTCTCAGAACTAGTACCTGTTGAAGTTAATGTTCAGAGCATTTATCAGCCCGCTGCCAATAGTGAGGTGGAAAAGTCTTCTTTAGCATTGAGGAAATACCGACAAACTCAACTGGCAGAAGCAAAATTGCAACAAGGAGATCGTGTTGGCGCTGCTACCTTACTCCAAACTGCTGCGAAAACCGCACTCCAAATGGGAGATATCCCTGGTGCTACAGTACTCCAAACTAATGCCACTGTCTTACAATCTGGGGAAGATCTCTCAGAAGCCGATCGCAAGAAAACTCGTATTGTATCTAAGACTATTTTACAGGATTGAAGTATGAAGTATGAAGTAAAAAAATAGTTTCACCCTACACCCTACACCCTACACCCCCTGCTCCCCCCTCCCTTCTCGCAGCTCCCTATCCTTCTCCCCGTACTCTCTCCGCCTTTCTCCCCACCCTCTACCTCCCTGCTCTTCTAGCAAGTATATTACACACTACCGTTTCACAACTCTCACCTCCCCTCGCCGTTAGACACACT